>CALBVI010000436.1 GCA_937969395.1 uncultured Spongiibacteraceae bacterium
CATGCAGAGCCACATTCAAACTATCAAACGGCGCTCGACTAACCCCACCTTCGCGACATGTACTCAATGCCACTATCGAGTCAGGCGCAGGCCAATCTGGATAAATGTATTCAAGTTCACTCATCGACTTAAGCTACCTGACTTGCCAGTGTTTACGCTAGACATCTTCCTGTTCCAGCAATTCTAATAAGCCCTTAAAATCTGCAGGCAAATCTACCTCCCAGCTAATTTCTTCTTCGGTAATAGGGTGAATCAATGCTAAGCGCCTTGCATGTAATGCCTGCCGAGTAAAACCTCGCAGACCATCAATTAACGCTTCACTAGCAGCTTTGGGCAACCGCGGCCGACCGGCATACATGGGATCGCCCACCAACGGATGTTTAATATGTGCCATATGGACTCGAATCTGATGCGTACGACCAGTCTCTAACATACATTTAATATGGCTATGATGCTTAAAACGCTTAAGTAACCTATAGTGAGTAATCGCTTCCTTACCCCCTAATAGGACTACGGCCATCTTTTTTCGCTGTTTTGGATGCCGACCTATATCAGCCTCAACCCTACCGCCACCAGTCATACTACCAAACGCGACAGCCTCATATTCACGGCTAACCGTGCGCTCCTGCAATTGATTCACCAAATGATTTTGTGCCTGCAGCGTTTTAGCAACCACCATCAAGCCACTAGTATCTTTATCTAAACGATGAACAATACCGGCTCTGGGAACGCTACCGAGATTAGTATCGTGCGCTAACAAGCCGTTAAGCATGGTTCCGCTAGCGTGACCGGCAGCTGGATGAACAACCAAACCTGCCGGTTTATTCACAACCAAGATAGTCTCATCTTCATAAACGACATCTAGGGTAATATCTTCAGCCTCCCAGCGTTCAATATCCTCCACCTCAGCTTGAAGGGCCAGTAAGTCACCGGTTGTTAATTTATCCCGAGGCTTATGCTCCTCGCCATTAACCATCAGCTCACCACTTTTAATCCACAACTGTAGCCTTGCTCGGGAATAATCTGGGAATAACTGCGCAGCCACCTGATCAAGCCGCATTCCGTCCAACTCCTCAGTTACTTCAGCATTAAGTTGAATTGTTTCTGCCATGTTGTTTCTCTATGGTTAAATGGTGATAACTTCTCAATGAATAACGCCGTTAAAAAGTGACTGTATCTTTAAAGCTGACAAACTTCTTAATCAACGAAATCAACAAACTTTACTATTGGGCATATCTATACGGATAAAATCGACCGATTAAGGCGGGCATGCAACAAAATAAACCCTTTTAATCTATCGATCATGCAACAAGCGGCAAATCCCCCTTTATGCTAATAAGCGGCTGTGGTTAAATACCTGCACTTTTTGGGGCCTCCGCGGTCTCATGGAGACTGATAGCGCTAACTCGTCTAATAAATTGTCGCTATTGTATATGAATGCTGGGAAACCGTTTAATGAACATCACTATTAAGACATTATTTTTTATATCTATTTGCTTATTCTTTACTGCCTGTGCCTCTGACGATGACAGACCACAGAACATGACAGAGAAAGAATTGTATGAGGCTGCTCAAGACGATCTCAGTAACGAGAGCTTTCAATCAGCGGTGAGAACTTTACAGCTATTAGAGGCTCGTTACCCATTTGGCCCTTACGCAGAGCAATCACAACTAGAAATCATTTATGCTCATTACCGCGCCTTTGAGCCGGAAGCCGCTATTGCCGCCGCTGACCGCTTTTTACGCCTGCACCCACAGCACCCGAATGTTGACTACGCCTACTATATAAAAGGCCTCGCTAATTATGCCGAGGGCGAAGGCGCTTTAGACCGTTTTTTACCTACCGATATGACAATGCGCGACCCTGGTGCAGCACTGCAGTCGTTTGAAGATTTTCGCCAGCTACTGATCAGATTCCCAGATAGTACTTATGCCTCAGATGCTAAGGCTCGCATGCTCTATTTGCGCGCCCGACTAGCTCGCTATGAAATCAATGCAGCCAATTACTACTTCAAACGCGGCTCTTATGTTGCAGCCGCCAACCGTGGTCTTTATGTGGTAGAAAACTTTTCTCAAACACCTGCCGTCAGTGATGCGCTAGCAGTAATGGTGCAAGCCTATCAATTATTAGGGCTAGACGAGCTTGCCAACGATTCATTTCTTGTGCTGAAAACTAACTACCCTTCGCACCCATCAATTAACGAAGATGGCACATTTAGGGATGAGTTCACTATCGCAGCCAACGAGAAATCATGGTTAAATAAAATCACTTTTGGCTTACTTGACCATAAAGCACCGCCTATATTTGATAACCGAGCAGAATACTTAGCCCGCTAATCGCTAAATATCTGACCGCATACGCTAAAAGTACTACCTTAAAAACGACAATAACAGCGCTTAACGGATTGCTAGGAAGGTGGTCCTAAACAAACTATAAAATCCAAGGATGGATAATGATTAAAAATCCTCGGCTAAGCCTGCCCCTGCATTCACGTCGTCGCAAACACTTAAACGCCGTCTCAATATTGATATTTACGCTGAGCTTAGCGTCAGCAACCGCGCAGGCTGACAACGTTTCAGAAAAAGATCCCTCTCCTTCATTTTCAGTCGCAAGTAACTTTAACGCGAATATTGACCTTAAACAGTACTGGGTTAGTGAAAAGCTAGACGGCGTTCGCGCTTACTGGGATGGCAAACAATTATTAACTCGCAACCACAACGTCATTAATGCACCACACTGGTTCACAGACAATTTTCCCGAACAAGCTCTAGATGGCGAACTGTGGAAAGAGCGTGGTGCGTTTCAACAAACGGTTTCAATCATCCGCAAAAAAATACCGGTAGCGGAAGAGTGGCAAACTATCTCTTACCAAGTGTTTGACTTACCTAATAGCCCTGCAACGTTTAACCAGCGGTTACAGCAACTTCAATTAATTATTAATAACAAAAACCCATTTTTACAATTGATCAAGCAACAAAAAATCAACTCTCTCGAACAACTTAATTCTAAGCTTGAGCAGCTCGTATCCCACGGCGCAGAAGGGATAATGTTAAGGCGCGGCAGCTCACTTCATCACACTCGGCGCAATCACGACTTTATTAAATACAAGCTATTATCAGATGCCGAAGCAACGGTTATCGCCTATAAACCCGGGCAGGGAAAATTAACCGGCATGATGGGTTCAGTATTAGTCGAACTTAGTAACGGCCTGCAATTTTATATCGGTACAGGATTCACACAACAGCAACGTAAATCACCTCCCCCCATTGGCAGCCTAATAACCTTCCAGTATTCAGGCTTCACTGACAAAGGCATACCAAGACATGCTCGTTTTTTACGTCTAAGACATGACCAAGGTTTATAAGCTCATTTCATCGATTAAATCCTTGTCATTAAAACCTTTTCAGCACTCTTCCCTCTACCACCCAACCAATGAATACCTTAGAATAATCACAAGCTGAACAATCACAAACAAGTAGCGCAGCAGCAAATCCACTTACAACACATAGTATGAAGAGTAGCCAAAATGAATACGCAGTCTATTATCGACGAAATGCGAGTCTTACCTGTTATTGATCCAGAGTTTGAAATTAAACGGCGCGTCGATTTTATAAAAAAAACCTTAACCAATGCTGGCGCCAAAACCTTAATACTGGGCATTAGCGGCGGCATAGACTCTTCAACCTGCGGCCGTTTAGCTCAACTAGCTATTGATGAATTAAATCAAGAAGATCAGGGCTATCAGTTCGTCGCCGTACGCCTTCCTTACGACATTCAACATGATGAAGATGATGCACAACTTGCAGTCAGTTTTATTCAACCGAGCAAAACGCTAACAGTAAATGTTCAACCAGGAGCTGACGGCATTCACGATCAAGTCACCGACTCATTAAAGCGCCAAGACTTGCTATCGATGCCAACGGCAACCATCGATTTCTCAAAAGGTAATGTAAAAGCTAGAATACGTATGGCTATTCAATATGACGTTGCAGGCTTGCTCGGCGGGCTAGTATTAGGCACCGATCATTCCGCAGAGAACATTACCGGTTTTTTTACCAAATGGGGTG
>CALBVI010000437.1 GCA_937969395.1 uncultured Spongiibacteraceae bacterium
CACCAACCTAATGGAGTCTCGCACCTTAACTGGTGACAGCCAACTCCACGACATAGTGACGACGCAAATAGCCCCAGACAAAATGTGGAACAGCCAAGATTTTTTCCGCGCAAAATGGGACGAACAGATCGAACGCCACCAGAAACACGGTAACAGCGAATACAAACTCGAAGCTAATATTAAAAACTCACCTGGCGGCCTAAGAGATATCCAGATGATTGGCTGGGTAGCTAAACGGCACTTCAATAGCAAAAGTATGAAAGACCTAATCGGCGCAGGTTTTCTCTACGAAGAAGAATTCGAAATATTCAAACGAGGACTCGATTTTATGTGGCGCGTTCGCTACGCCCTACATATGATTAGCGGCCGTGAAGAAGACCGCCTGCTATTCGATCATCAACGTGTGTTAGCAACCATGTTCGGCTATGACGGCACTGACGGCAAAATGGCTGTCGAGCAATTCATGCAATATTATTATCGCTGGGCACTGTCATTAGGCGAACTCAATGATGTGTTAATGCAGCAGCTTGATGAAACCATTTTGCGAGCCAGTGAAACAGAAAATATCCAAGAAATTAATGAGCGCTTCCGTATTCGCAACGGTCATATCGAAGTCACACATGACAACGTATTTAAACAAACACCATCGGCGTTACTTGAAGTTTTTGTACTTAGCTCTAACCATCAAAATATTGATGGTGTCAGAGCCTCCACCATTCGCTTGATTAGAAGTCACCGCGATCTCATTGATGACAACTTTCGCAACGATCCAGTCAACAACGCCTATTTCATGGATGTTGTGCGCTCAACCGACAAGGTAGCATTACAACTTCGCAGAATGCTTCGCTTTGGCGTACTAGGAAAGTATCTACCTGAATTTGGTAAAATTATTGGCCAAATGCAGCATGATTTGTTTCATATTTATTCCGTCGATGCACACACCATGGAAGTGGTAAAAAACATGCGGCGCTTTCATTACGCCGATTTTCAAAAACGCTTCCCTGTCGCTTCTCGTATTGTCCGCAGACTACCTAAAATTGAATTACTGTATATTGCCGGGCTTTATCACGACATAGGAAAAGGCCGCGGTGGCGACCACTCCAAACTGGGTGTCGTCGATGCGAGAGCATTTTGCGAACAACACAACATCAGCAACCATGACGCCAACTTAGTTTGCTGGTTAGTTGAAAAGCATTTATTAATGTCTGCCGTTGCTCAACGCAGTGACATTTCAGACCCTGATGTTATCAGTGACTTTGCAAAAATCATGGGCGATCAAAATCGACTTGATTATCTTTATACGCTGACAGTTGCCGACATCAATGCCACCAATCCAACCCTGTGGAATAACTGGCGCGCCTCCCTACTACACCAGCTTTACTCAGAAACTAAGCGCGCATTACGCCGAGGCCTAGAAAACCCAATCGACAAAGCCGACCGAATTGACGAAATGCAAAGCGCTGCTATCACTGAATTAGAAGGCCTAGGTTTTGAAGAGGATGAAATTCAAAAGCTCTGGGCCGAAACTAGCGAATATTATTTTATACGAGAAAAAACAGAAGATATTATTTGGCACACAGAAGCCATTTCTCAACACATCAACCCTGAAAAACCACTTGTCATCCTTAAAGAGACCAGTGATATTGATTTTGAAGGGGCTACACAAATATTTATTCACGCTAAAGAGCATGATAATTTATTTGCTATGATTGTTTCATGCCTAGAGCAACTCAACCTCAACATACAAGACGCCCGCATCTATAGCTCAGGCACAGGTTTAACACTCGATACCTTTTTTGTGCTTGATGAGAATGACGAATCACTCGCTAATGACCAAGGGCGTATCGAACACATCCAGCAGTTTTTATGCAATGCACTTGAAAATCCTGAAGAATCCTTAGATAGAATTCATCGACGCACACCGCGGCAGATGCGTTTATTTTCAATCCCAACTCGCACCTCTATTATTACTGATATTTCACGCGACCACAGTGTACTTGAAGTTATCACACCCGATAGACCGGGTTTACTTGCTTGCATAGCGAAAATTTTTGTCGAATTTAATATTCAAATACAAACGGCAAAAATTACTACTTTGGGAGAGCGCGTTGAGGATATTTTTTATATCACCGATCAGCAGCAACAACCTATTCAAGATCCTGCGTTATGCGAAGCTATTCAAAACGCCATTTGCAAAGAACTTGATGAACAAGCTGCGGCTTAACTGGCGCCTAATCTCATAAAAAAACGTTAATTTTAACCAGCTATCAATCAATAAGACAAACCACAATGAACCCTTTTTTAAATCGCCTACAACCCTACCCCTTTGAAAAACTTAAAGCATTAAAGGCTCAAGTTAATCCACCAGTAGGCCTTGAACATATCGCGTTATCGATTGGCGAACCAAAGCATCAACCGCCAGCGTTTGTTGAGCAAACATTAGTAGATAATATCGGTAAATTAGCTAACTACCCAACGACAAAAGGCATACCAGAGTTCAGCGAAGCTATTGCGCAGTGGTTATGCCGACGCTTTAAACTCAGCAATGAGAACATAGACCCTGTAAAAAATGTTATTCCTGTCAGCGGTACTCGCGAAGCACTCTTTTCGTTTACCCAAACCATCGTTGATGCCAGCAAAAACCCACTCGTTGTCAGCCCTAATCCTTTTTACCAAATATATGAAGGCGCAGCTTTTCTAGCGGGTGCTGAACCTCACTTTTTAGCCTGTGAAGCCGAGCAGCACTTTATCCCTGACTTTGATGCAGTTAGCGATGACATCTGGCAACGCTGCCAATTATTATTTCTATGCTCACCGGGCAACCCCACCGGTTCGGTTATCGATACAGCAACACTTAAAAAATTAATCGCACTGGCGGACAAATTTGATTTTGTTATTGCTAGCGATGAATGTTATTCCGAATTATATTTCGACGAACAAGTACCTCCTGTTGGATTGCTACAAGCCTGCGCCGAAATAGGACGCAACGATTACAAACGCTGCGTTGTTTTTCATAGCCTATCTAAGCGTTCCAATCTTCCCGGGTTGCGCTCCGGCTTTGTCGCTGGCGATGCCGATATTCTAAAACCCTATTTGTTGTACCGTACCTATCAAGGCTGTGCGATGCCAATACAACACCAGCTAGCCAGCATTGCAGCCTGGAATGACGAACAACACGTACTAGAAAACAGAAACCAATACCGTGCAAAATTTGATGCCGTGCTATCAATACTAGAAAACGTATTAGACGTCAGTAAACCGGATGCTGGTTTTTATCTATGGGCTAAGACACCTATCGCGGATACTGACTTTGCCCAACGACTATTTGCTGAACAAAATATTACTGTGTTGCCTGGCCGCTACATCGCCCGCGAAGCAGACGGAGCTAATCCCGGAGAAAACCGCATACGGATGGCACTAGTCGCGCCGTTAGAAGAATGCATTGAAGCAGCTCAGCGAATTAAACGGTTTGTTAGTGGTTTGGCGCAATAGAATCTAATCATCATGCTGAAAAATCAACGCGTCGATTTTATCCTCAACACTCTACAGCAGCTCTATCCTGAGCCGCCGATACCTCTCGATCATAAAGATACTTATACCTTACTTGTGGCTGTTTTATTATCCGCGCAATGTACTGATGAGCGTGTTAACACCGTGACGCCGGCATTATTCAAACTCGCCGACAATCCATTCGATATGGCCGAACAACGTGTCGAAGACATTAAAGCGATTATTCGCCCCTGCGGTCTATCACCGCAAAAATCTAAAGCCATCAAAGGGCTTTCTCAGCTTCTGGTAGAGAACCACAATGGTGAAGTCCCCGCCGATATGGCAGCCCTTGAACAATTGCCTGGCGTAGGACATAAAACAGCTAGTGTCGTGATGTCGCAGGCATTTGGTATTCCCGCTTTTGCTGTTGATACCCATATTCATCGACTAGCCCAACGCTGGGGACTAACTAACGGGAAAAATGTTAAGCAGACTGAAAAAGATTTAAAGCGCTTATTTCCCGAAGACACTTGGAACGCACTGCACTTACAAATTATTTATTATGGCCGAGAATTTTGCAGTGCACGGGGCTGTGATGGCACAATCTGTAAGATATGTACGACCTGCTACCCTAATCGGAAAAAACCAAAAGTCGTTCATAAACCATAACGCTAATCAACAAGCACTTTAGCCAGAATAATGAGATAACATAATGACCTTAGTCTACGGTATTAAAAATTGTGACACTGTCAAAAAAGCCAAGAAATGGCTAGACGATGCCAACATCAATTATCAGTTTGTTGATTTTCGTGCAGACGGTATTGATCGTAAAAAAGTGGCTCACTGGATACAAGCGCTCGGCTGGGAAACAATTGTTAACAAACGCAGTACTACGTGGAAACAATTAGACCAAACAGCAAGAGACAATATGGATGAGAACAGCGCCATTGAAGTCATTATGCAGCAACCTACATTAATCAAAAGACCGCTACTTGAATCGCAAGACACTATTAAGGTTGGCTTTAAAGCTGCCGAATATGAAACATTTTTTAATGACTCTTTTTAAAAACCCTCTTTAATTAACGACAAACAAGGTAAACCCTATGAGCAATTCCATTTTTAGCCTCGGACTTGGCGTTGGCACACACAATAACAAAGGCGAGTGGCTAGAAGTTTTTTACCCGCAACCTGTGTTAAATCCTAGCGATGCACTCGTCAAAGCAATTACTACTAGCCTTGGTTACTCTGAAGGCAACCAAGCACTCGCTCTCGACCAAGCTCAACTTGAAAGCCTAGAAGCCGCGTTAACTGATGCTGGCGAAACAACTCAAGCAGCTGTTATCAGCGCCTTTAAATCAAGCGAACGTCCGCTAGTGGCAACTATTCTGGCCACAGATGCCGATACGGCTTCAGTTCCTGAAGGCTACTTAAAACTGCACCTCTTATCACACCGCTTAGTTAAACCACATGGCGTCAACCTCAATGGTTTATTCGGCGCGCTACCTAACGTTGCTTGGACAAATAAAGGCGCAGTCGATCTAGAAGAATTACCACAGGCACAATTACAAGCACGCTTAAAAGGCGAATTGCTAAGCGTTGATTGTGTCGACAAATTTCCTAAGATGACCAATTACGTTGTGCCTACAGGCGTGCGTATTGCTCACACCGCACGAGTGCGCTTAGGCGCTTATATCGGAGCGGGAACCACTATCATGCACGAAGGTTTTGTAAACTTTAATGCCGGCACCGAAGGCCCAGGTATGATCGAAGGTCGTATCTCCGCCGGTGTTTTTGTTGGTGCAGGCTCGGATTTAGGCGGTGGCTGCTCAACCATGGGCACGCTATCCGGTGGTGGTAATATTGTTATTTCAGTTGGTGACGAATGTTTATTAGGTGCCAACTCAGGTATCGGTATTCCGCTAGGTGATCGCTGTACCGTCGAATCGGGCCTATACATTACAGCAGGTACAAAAGTGATTATTCTCGATGATCAAGGCAATGAAGTCGACAATATTAAAGCCCGCGATCTTGCCGGGAAATCTGATTTATTGTTCCGTCGCAACTCAATCACTGGAGCGATTGAATGTTTAACCAATAAGTCGACAGTTGAATTAAATGAAGAGCTACACGCTAATAATTAATCATTAGCCAATAGTTTCAACTCATAGGCTAGAGAGCAACAAATAATGCTCTCTAGCCTATATTGTTTGAAACCCATATTTTTTAACTTGATTGATTAGCTCCCGATGTGAGGGCAAATTAGTAGGCAGCTTGTTTTTAGCTATCGCTATTAATTCAAATAATTTCTCTGCTT
>CALBVI010000438.1 GCA_937969395.1 uncultured Spongiibacteraceae bacterium
ATAGAATACGCAATAAGCGATGATAATGGTGTAGTTTCACTTTTCGGCCAACCAAGTGAAGAGGAGTTGTATAACATCTCACCGTCCGCAGTAAAGGGCAATCAAATGATAAACCAATATGAAACAGTAATTAACACACACGACAATTGTATTGATGAGATAAACACTGGGCAGTCCTCTCAAGAATGCTATGATTTCATTAATAATTTTGATTTAGAAGAACTGAAAAAATTTGAGTTAGCAATTGACACTATCAATAATAAAACCCAATCTGAATTAAATGAATTTTATAACTATTTTTTCTTTGCGGAAGTACATGACGCACTTAAAAGTACAGGGCTCGGGTTTAGAATGCTTCAAGCCGATTCCATGCTCATAGATTCTAGCTATATTGAAGTAGTCCCAGTCAAAGGCAACCAAGCAAGCTTCCCCTTAGAGCGTGGTACCACCAAAGAAGAAACTGGTAAACTAGACCTAATGCTGTCATACATTACGGCATTTTGTCAGAAAGCTACTGAACAGCAAATTCAAGCCTGGATTCTTACAGACGTAAATACAGTGTATTCATTTTCATTCGTCGATGAAAAGCTCAAGATAAATGGAAGTCCATATTATTACTTATGGGGACCAACTGAGAACGAAGAAACAGCGGGTATACCAGCTTGCAACGATGCTCTCGCACTGCTTCATCCCCAATTTGAATCAAAAGCACCAAGAACTTGGACTGCTGCAGTAACAGTTGCTCAAACAAGTGCTTTAATAAGGGGCATTATAAAAGCAAACCCTCAAATAAAAGCTACATTGGCCGAGATTCTTAATAAATCAAATACTGTAGCGTCATTCCCAACACCACGATTATGGCCGAGGGGAGGTTACCAAGATATATAATGGAGTTCGTACATTCGTTCCCGCGTTCTTGCGCGGGAATCTCAAATCGAGAGAGCATAATATTTGCTGCCAATTCACTAGAACTATTTATACAGAATGGGCCATTACTTGTACCTGAGATAATTACCATCCCTAAATTGGAAGGTTCCAACCAAGTTAGCGAACAATTCCACATTTTACAGATCCGCTTCTGCTTCACAGTATTCGAACAAGCTTTGATAGCTGATCACATGAAATCTTTCGGGCCTATTTCTATCACTTTCGACTACAATTCTGTTGCCTCTTTTGGAGCCATCCCTGTTTTCTATTTCCCAAATTTCAAAAGCACACGCGATACAAATGATTTAGGCCTAACATTAATACACAGGCTTCGCCTCATACTTTCACTAATCCAAGATTATCGAGACCTAAAAGAACTTTCATATGAAGAAATCAGCTCTGTGCTAAATATCAAATTAACACAGAAGGAACATAAAATACTGAAGCGAGTGCTATTTTCATTTGATAAAGCCATACATATGGATGATCATACATATAACAACATGGAGGGAACAATACAATCAATCAGTGAACTTCTTTATCCAACTGGTCGATCAGGAAAAGCTGCTAATGCGAAACTGCAATATTTTGCCCAAAGAGAATGGCGCCTCCTTTCTGACTTAAGATTGGGCGGAAAGGATGTAACCGAATATCTAGATAATCAAACTAAAAAATCCGTATTAAACTTAAACTACGACTTTTTTAATCATGAACTAGAATTTCAAAACAACAATTTCAAACGAGTAGATCTAATTCAACGATTAACACAGCCATACAGAAATCAATTTATAGAAAGCATAACCGGCATTTATTCTGAACAAGCATACTTTGATCAGATTTCAGAAACACTTAATAAAACGCAGAGCAGCTTCCCACTATTTTCGATTTAATGGTGTTTTATCTACAATTCATTTGAAATGAAACTCTAGAAAAAAGCCCAATACCAACTAAGTACCTAGATTAAACATCTTTAGTTATAACAACACTAGAAGAAAGGCATTGCTTCGAGAATATAAAACTAACGACAAACCTCGAACATTCTAAAATATCCACTCACAAAACAATTCGGCGGGTTTTATTACCACTCTCACGAATATGGTTTCTCACTAAGGCTAGCTAATTTGATAACAAAGTTTCTAGCATCATTACCAAATCTTACGATGCAACGCTTATCTGACAGACTTTGTATATAGCGAGTAGTTGTCTCCTTTGCCAAATTTTTATACTTTACATAGGTTTTCCAAAAAGCATTGCATACACTCCGCAACATCCAAACCACCCTTTTAAACCAACTACTAGCTCTAGCAGAACTGGCGTAAAAGCTTATAGGCCCTCAATGCACTCTTACCAATAGTTAAAAACTAATAACCCTTTGTTTTTATTAATATTAAGAATTAGTTAGATCTCATTGAAGAAAATGGAGCCACTTCATGCCTCCCCTTACTTTCACTTTTTATAGATAACTAGCTTAAGAAAACCTAGCTAGCAGCTCATTAGTGATTCTAGGCATGTAACGGGGCAAAGTAACAAAAATTTCATTAAAGAATAGTTATCTTTACACCGGCTAACTAATCCACTACCACGGCAGCTCTTTACCTTGAAAGTCATAAAAGTGGCCGTTATCCGATGCGTCTAAGCCTGTGATAATTTTAAACAATCCTGCGGCACTTTCCTGTGTAGTGTAGTTACCCGTATGGTTGGTGAGATCGGTTTTGACCCAACCTGGATGTACAAGCGCAAAAACATAGCCACGATCAGCATACTCAGCAGATAACGATTTTATCGCACTGTTTAACGCGGCTTTACTGGCTCGATAAGCAAGATTACCACCACGCGTATTTAATTCATTACTTGATAAAATAGTACTGGTATTGGCAATAACTTTTCGATCGCTGGCGGCAATATTAGGTAACAAGCCCTGTATCACCCTTAACGCCCCCATACTGTTAACTTCAAACGCTATGTTGAAACTATCGACATCAAGGGTTTCAAAACTCTTGCTGGATCGGTCAAATATACCTGCATTGTTAATCAATATATCAATGCTCACGCCTTCTAGTGTTTTAGCTAATCGAGCAACACTGTTTTTATCAGTAACATCTAATGCCTCTACTCGCACATCCAATGCCTTAAGCGCTACAGCTTGCTCCGGTTTACGAGCAGTGCCAATCACAGAATACCCATGTTTGTTAAACTCTTCAGCGAGCGCTAGACCTATACCTCGGTTTGCACCGGTAATCAGTACCGTACCTTCACTTTCGTCAGCGGCGAATACAGGCTGATTCATTAAAATAGCGAACGTGCATAGTATCCTGATCATAACTTTAAGAGCGTGCATGATGTTCTCCTATATATGCATATGGGGTAAGTATTAAATGTAAATTTATTATCGGTTTAACACAGATAAAAATACTAACACCGAAGAGGTGCAAACTAATTTTTTGATAAGACGAGTAAAGTAAAAAACAAAAAACTTAGCTGGACGTTCACTACTGAAAATAGCAACAGAGCTTGTTTTCCAATCATCCCTGCAATGTTAACCGCACTAAGTAGCATGTTCCCATTAACGGTTTCAACACCCACCCTTTACGTATTCAATATCAATAGTGCCACCAGCAACAGCTGGAGGAGTGTAGGCTAGATAGCAGTTATCGTTCCGAATCGGGATATTATTATTGGTAATGCCGCTGAAACCTGCAAACGTTGTATTTGTTATGTATAACACACCACCACCAAATTGGTCACCGTATGCCCAATCTTCGCCAAGATCAACGACATTAGCAATACCTGTTGTCCTGTTTGCACTTGGGTAACCATACACCGTTGATAGATCATCAATGCCATCGCCATCTATATCTAGAGTGCCGTCTT
>CALBVI010000439.1 GCA_937969395.1 uncultured Spongiibacteraceae bacterium
ACTCAACGGCTTTGAAGTCTGCCGTATCATTAAAGAAAATCCAATCTACAGCCATATCCCTATTATATTTTTAACCGCCAAAACGGATATCGACTCTATAAGCAAAGGCTTTGAACTAGGTGCCATAGACTATATTATGAAACCTTTTCATGCTGCCGAATTACTTGCCAGAGTACACACGCATATAGAACTCTATCAATCAAAAAAATTACTTCAAAGTAACAACCTCGCCTTAGAAGCAAAAATTAAATTCGGACATGAAAGACTCTATAGTGAACTAGAAAACAATCAGAAAGATATGATTTTCATGCTAACAGAGCTTATGGAATTCACCTCCGATGAAACGGGTAAACATATCAAAAGAGTCGCAGAGATCTCATCGCTACTAGCGCAGCTTCACCCCTGTTTAACCGAAGAAGATGCCGACATTTTATATCACGCATCCCCCATGCATGATATTGGGAAAATGACCGTACCTCACGATATTCTTCACAAGCCTGGCCGCTATACCGATGAAGAATTTGACATCATGAAAAGTCATACCAGCAATGCCTATGAACTATTGCGTCACTCGCAGCGAAAATTAATGAAAGGCGCCGCCATCATTGCGCATGAGCATCATGAAAAATGGGATGGAAGCGGTTATCCAAGACAATTAAAAGGTGAAGAAATTCATCTCTACGGCCGCATAGTAGCTTTAGCTGATGTTTTCGACGCACTTACTCATAAGCGATGCTACAAAGATGCCTGGGCATTCGATCAATCTATTGAATATATTAAAGATCATAAAGCAACCCAGTTTGACCCTGAACTGATAGATATCTTTATGCTAAATATCGAGAAATTTAAAGCCATAATTTACCCAGCCTAAATGCAAAGAAATCATCTAGTCGCTAGACAGTTCTTTCTCATATGCCTATATATGTTGTGTATATTGTTAGCATTACTATGCATTGCGCTGCCCGCTTCAGCAGCTAGCAATATCGAAACCACCTCAACAGAAATAACACCCACAGTAGCTACAACACAACTCATACAACAAAATTATGAGTTAACCTTGAGTGACACCGAGAAACAGTGGTTAAAAGACCACCCTAGTATTCGATTAGGCATTGATAAAAACTGGGCCCCCTATGACTTCCTTGACTCATCAGGGCAATTCCAAGGTATTAGCGCTGATATTGTCCGACTTATTGAACAACGACTCGCAATAACACTTGATATAACGCAACAGGAACAATGGAGCGAAACATATCAAAAAGCAAAAGCGCATGAGATAGATGTCGTCAGTGGCGTCGTAAAAAATAATGAAAGAATAAACCACTTTAACTTCACTACAGCCTACTTCAGTACTGAAATTGTAATTTATAACCGTAAAGAATCTGACGCAATTAACAGCATTCAGGATTTAAGTAATAAAACTATTGTTACAGAACAGCAATATTTTTTACACCAATTGTTAAGAGATGAATACCCAGATATAAAACTCTTATTGGTAGAAACCACTGAAGAAGCATTAACAGCCTTATCCTATGGCAAAGCCGACGCCTATATTGGAAACCAAGGATCATCCAACTGGGTAATAGAAAAAAAAGCATTAACCAATCTACAAATCACCCCGGCTAAAACCTTGGGCAATATGCCCCTACACTTTTCAATTCGTAAAGATTGGCCGGTATTACAGGCTATATTCAACAAAGCACTGGCATCAATCTCAGATACTGAGCTATCGCTAATTCGACGCAAATGGTTAAGCGTGGACGAGAGTGCTAACGACATAATTATTAGTAATCAAGAAAGAAAATGGCTGGATGACAACAGACTTATTCGCTTTACTGGTGACCCTAACTGGCTGCCCTATGAGGCTTTTGATCAACAGGGTAATTATGTTGGTATAGTCTCAGAATATTTAAAACTTATTGAAAAAAAGCTAAACATACAACTTACTATTATCCCAACTGGATCGTGGGCTGAATCTATCGATAAAATTGAAAAGAATGAAGTAGATATATTATCGGAGACAGCCAACTCAAATTTAACCGAAAAATTATTATTTACCCAGAGTTATCTCACTAGCCCTGTTGTCATCATCATGAGGGACAATGAGGATTACGTAGATAATATTGATCAAATCAAAAACAGAACAATAGCGATTATTAAAAATTATGGCTATGCCCCAGAAATAATACAAAAAAACCCAAACATTGTTTTTACTAATGTCGATTCTATTCAAGAAGGACTAACCGCTGTATCCACTGGCGAGATAGATGCCCTTTTTGCCACACTAGCACAGGCCAGTTACCACATATCTGAAATGGGCATCAATAATATTCGTATCGTCGGAAAAACAGAAGCAAACACATCTTTAGCCTTTGGCATACGTCCAGAGCTAGCACCACTGGTACCCTTGTTTAACCGCGCTATATCAAATATCACCCAGAGCGAAAAACAATTAATCCTCAACCGATGGGGTAAACAACAATACCCCGTTAAAACGGATCGCACATTACTTGTACAAATTATTATCATTTTTTTGCTGATCATTTCAATAATTGCTTATTGGAACAGAAAACTTGGCAAAGAAATCATCTATCGAAAAGAAATTGAAAACCAATCAAAAGCGTTAATAGAGCATATCCCGCTGCAAATCATTTTAACCTCTCCAAGTGGAAACATACTTTCTGCAAACCCAAAAGCGCTAGCCGATTATAACATCGATAAAAAAGATATCGGCCAACACAAAATGCTTGATTTTTATACCGACAAAAATGATTCAAAGTTAGTACATCGTGAATTATCTACCAAGGGCTCTATTGATCAAAAAATAATCCCCTTCAACAATCCCGACGGCACATCACATGCCATGATGGTTTCCATCATACCCATTACCTACCACAAAAAACCGGCATTATTGTCTATTGCCGTTGATATGACAGAACGTCTTAAATTTGAAAATGCGCTTAAAAAATCTACTGAGCTGGCGGAAAAAGCTAACGCGGAAAAATCTCAATTTCTAGCGAATATGAGCCATGAGATAAGAACACCAATGAATGCAATCCTTGGTTACACCCAACTACTTAACGATCAAATACAAGATAAAAAACTGCAATCATTTACCCAAACCATTCAAAAAGCGGGAAACAACCTACTAACACTCATCAATGATATTCTTGACTTATCAAAAATTGAAGCCGGAAAATTTCAAATCAAGTTAATGCCCTGCGACCCACATGAGCTTTTTACCGAAATAGGTAATATCTTCATGATAGAAATGCAAACCAACAACCTTGATTTCATTCTAGATATCGACGAAGACATCCCAAAAAGCTTATTGCTCGATTACAGTCGCCTACGGCAAGTCCTTTTCAATCTTATCGGTAATGCAGTTAAGTTTACTGAGCAAGGGTTTATTAAAGTGTCTGCGCGTACGACCAACGAAGACAAAACCCTAAGTAGTATTGACTTATTTATCGACGTAGAAGATAGCGGCATTGGTATTTCTGAAGAGGAACATAACAAAATATTTGATAAATTCGAACAATCTGAGGGGCAAGATATTCACCAATATGGCGGCACAGGCTTAGGCTTATCTATCAGTAAGCGATTAATCGACATGATGGGCGGAAGCTTATCCGTGACAAGTACC
>CALBVI010000440.1 GCA_937969395.1 uncultured Spongiibacteraceae bacterium
TCCACACTTAGTGGTAAAGTAGCCGCCCTCTTATTCTCATCTTTAATCAAAGACATTTAAGCTAATGAATATCATCGGAATCGAGCAAGTTAAAGATTATTTGCTGAATCTACAAGACAGTATTTGTAAGCAGCTGGAAGCCGTAGATGGCGGTGCCCAGTTTCAACAAGATAGTTGGGATCGGCCAGAAGGCGGCGGTGGTCGCTCAAGGGTGATGACTAACGGTGCTGTTTTTGAAAAAGGCGGTGTGAACTTTTCGCATGTCTTCGGTGCTTCAATGCCGCCCTCTGCCACTCAAGCACGCCCCGAACTAGCGGGACGTAGTTTTCAGGCGATGGGCGTTTCTTTAGTGATGCATCCCAAAAACCCCTATGTGCCAACCAGTCACGCCAATGTTCGTATGTTTGTTGCAGAGAAAGAAGGCGAAGATCCGGTTTGGTGGTTTGGGGGTGGTTATGATTTAACACCCTATTACGGTTTTGAAGAAGATTGTCAGTTTTGGCATCAGACTGCTTTTGATGCTTGCGCACCTTTTGGCGAAGAGACTTATTCGCGCTATAAAAAATGGTGCGACGATTATTTTTATTTGCCACATCGGCAAGAGCCACGTGGTGTCGGTGGTTTGTTTTTTGATGATTTGCATTTAGCTGATGACAGTGGTGGCTTTGCGCAAAGCTTTGCCTTTATGCGTGCAATTGGCGACTCCTATGCTAAAGCCTATGCACCTATTGTCGAAAAAAGAAAGGCAATGACTTATGGCGAGCGCGAGCGCGAGTTTCAGCTTTATCGCCGCGGCCGTTATGTAGAATTTAATTTGGTACAGGATCGCGGTACGATTTTTGGATTGCAGTCTAATGGACGTACAGAGTCGATTTTAATGTCTTTACCGCCGTTGGTGAGGTGGGAATATAACTGGCAGGCAGAAGACGGCAGTGCTGAACGTGAATTAACTGAAAAATATTTAACAGCCAGAGATTGGCTGTCATAAACAAAGACTACGATAGCAACATTTTAAAGGTAGATAGAAAGTCATTATGGATAAGTACGTAGTTTTTGGTAACCCGATTAAACACAGTAAATCCCCTCAGATTCATACCGCCTTTGCAGCGGAGACAGGGCAAGATTTAAGTTATCGTATTCATAAAGTTGAATTAGATAAATTTGCTGATGCTGCCCGCAGTTTTTTTGATAACGGCGGTAAAGGCATAAATATTACTATTCCTTTTAAAGGTGATGCTTTTGAATTTGCTGACCAAGTCAGCGATCGCGCGCTTAGGGCAAAGGCAGTAAATACCTTGGCGGTACAAGAGGATGGCAGTATTTACGGCGATAATACCGACGGCGTTGGTATTATTCGTGATATAGGTAAAAACCTCGCTTGGGAAATGAGTGGGCGGCGAATTTTACTCATTGGCGCCGGTGGTGCTGTGCGCGGCGTATTGGCCTCTCTGTTACAGCAGAAGCCCAATAATATTGTTATTGTTAATCGCACGGTCAGTAAAGCCCAGCAACTAGCAAAGGATTTTGCTGATCTTGGCGATGTTCGAGCTTGTGGTTATGATGCCTTGCTTGGCAACCAATTTGATTTAATTATTAATGCCAGCGGTGCAAGTTTAGCCGGTGAGTTACCACCATTACCTTCGGGCTTATTAAGCGACGATGGTTGCTGTTATGACATGATGTACAGTGCCACCCCTACCCCGTTCATGCGTTGGGGCGCAGAAAATATGGCCTGGGCTGTGTCTGACGGTTTAGGTATGTTGGTTGAACAGGCGGCAGAGTCTTTTTGCATCTGGCGTGGGGTAAGGCCAAAAACGCGTTCTGTTATTGAGATGATACGGGCAGAGTTAGAGGCTAGTCTTTAGCGCTCAATCTTTAATGATAAACCTGCTAATCATAAGTAGTGATTTTTTAGCTCAACATAATTATTCGCAGAGATTGTAAAGAAAGCGCGTTCGTTATCCGTTAATGGTCGCGCTTGTTTTGCTGGGCTACCTACATAGAGATAACCACTTTCAAGTGTTTTACCGGGAGCAACAAGGCTGCCCGCACCAAGAATAACCTCATCTTCAATCACCGCGCCATCGAGCACAATTGCTCCCATTCCAATTAATACATTGCTGCCAATAGTACAGCCGTGCAGCATAACTTTATGGCCGATAGTAACGTCGGAGCCAATAATAACGGGATAGCCTGCTGGGTTATTGGGTGTTTTTCGGGTTTCGTGAATAACAGTACCGTCTTGAATATTGCTCCTCGCACCAATGCGAACAAAGTTCACATCGCCTCTAATAACGGTTAACGGCCATACTGAAACGTCCGTTGCCAAATCAACCTCGCCAATAACGACCGCACTTGGGTCAACAAAAACCCCTTCGGCTAAAGTGGGAAGCACATTGTTAAAGGCTCTGATTGAAGTGTTATTAATCGTCATGTGGTTCTCGGCGAAGGTAATCGTGATTACTAGAATTAATGATTGTAGAGATAAATATCGAGAACGGAAACCGCTAAGTTAATCATAAGAATGTATGAAGAGTTTAGTGTGCCCTGCTAATAGAGCCTGATAGAATATGGCAACTGTATAATTTTTGAGGTAAACATTCTGTGGCTTCAGTTTTAGATCAAAACCCTTTGTTACAAGCGCCGTTATTACCGGCTTTCTCTAAGATATCGGTGGAGCATGTTGAACCTGCCTTAGATAGCTTGCTAGCTAAAAGTCGTCAGACAATAGAAGAGGCCTTACAGCAACCAGTCACTGATCAGCGTGCTTTTTTAGCGTTGATGGAGCAGTGTGATGATGAGTTGTCACAAATGTGGTCACCTGTGAGTCATCTTAATGGTGTAAAAAACTCTGAAGCGTTGCGAGAAGCTTATGAATCATGTCTGCCAAAATTGACCGAATATGGTACAGAGATGGGACAGAACAAGGCCCTATTTCAAGCTTATCAATCCATTGCTGATAGTGCCGAATTTGAAACGTTCTCAGTGGCTCAGCAAAAAGCGGTAAATAACGCTTTAAGAGACTTTCGTTTATCGGGTGTTGCGCTCGATGATGAAAAACAACAGCGTTATGGTGATATTCAAAAAAGATTGGCGCAGCTCACAACAAGTTTCTCCAACAATGTATTAGATGCTACTCATGGTTGGAGTAAGCATATTACCGATGTTAAACAGTTACCGGGTGTACCTGATAACGCCTTGCAATATTATCAACAAGCCGCTGCGGCAAAAGAACTGCAAGGTTATTTGATCACGCTTGATATCCCTGCTTATTTACCGCTTATGCAATATTGCGACAACCGCGAGTTGCGTGAAGAAATGTATCAGGCTTATACCACCCGGGCATCAGACCAAGGGCCGAATGCTGGTGAGTGGGATAACAGTGAACTGATGGAAGAAATTTTAGCACTTCGTCATGAGCTGTCATTGTTGTTAGGTTTCAAAAACTATGCTGAACGATCACTGGCCACGAAAATGGCAGAGTCTCCCGCTCAGGTAGAAAAATTTCTATTGGATTTAGCCGAAAAAAGTTTATCTGTTGCCAAAGACGATTTTTCAGAATTACAAAGCTACGCTGAAAAACAAGGTACAACTACATTGAACACCTGGGATGTCCCCTACTTTAGTGAAAAATTAAGAGTAGAAAAATATGCATTGTCGCAGGAGCAAGTACGTGAATACTTTCCTGCAGATCATGTGATAAAAGGCATGTTTGAAATTGTATCGAAATTGTTTGCTGTTAGCTTTAGTGAACAAGAGGTTGATAGCTGGCATTCTGATGTGCGTTTTTATCATGTTTTAAAAGATGGCGAAGTCATCGCCAAGTTTTATTTAGATTTGTTTGCTCGAGAACATAAGCGCGGTGGTGCTTGGATGGCGGATTGCCGTGCGCGCCGCCAGTTAAATAAAGATGGTGAGATACAATTACCGGTAGCGTTTTTAGTTTGTAATTTTATGGCGCCCAGTGCGGATAAGCCTTCGCTATTAACCCACAATGAAGTGACGACTTTATTTCATGAATTTGGCCATGGCTTACATCACATGCTAACGAAAATTGACTGTGCTGCGGTTTCAGGCATCAGTGGCGTCGCTTGGGATGCAGTTGAATTACCGAGCCAATTTTTAGAAAACTGGTGTTGGGATAAGCAGGCGTTGGGATTGATTTCTTCACATTATAAAACCGGTGAAAATTTACCTGAAGAGATGTTGGAAAAAATGTTGGCGGCAAAAAATTATCAATCGGGTATGCAAATGATGAGGCAGATAGAGTTTGCGTTGTTTGATATGAAAATGCATTGGCAGTATAACGCCGAGAAACCTGTCGCGATTCAACAAGTATTAAATTCAGTGCGAGAGAAAACATCAGTCTATTCGGTACCAAAATATAATCGTTTTCAGCATGGTTTTAGTCATATTTTTGCTGGCGGTTATGCTGCCGGTTATTACAGCTATAAGTGGGCAGAAGTTTTATCTGCTGATGCCTTTTCACGTTTTGAGGAAGAAGGCGTTTTTAACGAGCAGACGGGGAAAAGTTTTTTGACAGAAATATTACAGCAAGGTGGTTCACAGGAACCTATGGCGCTGTTTATAAATTTTCGTGGTAGAGAGCCGAGTGTTGATGCCTTGTTAAGGCATAGTGATATTGTTAGTAATAAGGCGGTAGCATGAAAAATAATACCGTAACAAAACGTTTTATTGCCGGCGCTGTTTGTCCTCGTTGTTCAGAAATGGATAAGCTCATGATGTACGATAATGCTGAGCAACAGCAAGTGCGTGAGTGTGTGCGCTGCGGTTATCAAGATGTAATGACAGACAATGGTCCGCAGCAGTTAAGCGCGGATGAAGTGATAACTCGAGTTAATCAGCCTCGCGTAGGTGAGGAGCCATTAGCGCATGAGGATGAAATACAGGTGGTTAGTATTATGGACCCTATGGCGCAGCCGGGAACTAAGCGTCGAGACCACTGAATTGTAAGTTGATAGCAAGTTGATCTGTTAGGCAACTCCAGCCCTCGACTTTTTCCCACTGGCTGCTGTTGTTGTGTAATTCAATATAGGTTTTAAATGCGAGGCTGTTGTAAACGTG
>CALBVI010000441.1 GCA_937969395.1 uncultured Spongiibacteraceae bacterium
CCTTACCCAGGTGCAGATTGAAGAAGCACTGCAGCATTACACTATTCCTCATGTTAATCGTAACTTGCTAGCAAGTGGTGCGATTAAAGCCATTAATATTAAAGGCTCATCGGTCAGTATCAGTATTGAGTTAGGTTTTGCTGTTGCGTCTATCCAGGAGCGTCTAGAGCAGGAAATTGCCGATTTAGTGGAGCAGGTAGAGGGCGTTGGAGCGGCTCACGTCACTATTAGTTGGAATATTGTGTCGATCAAAAGCCAGCAAAACATGCGCAGTATGGACAAGGTAAAAAATATTATCGCTGTTGCCTCCGGTAAAGGCGGTGTTGGAAAATCAACAACAGCAGTGAATGTAGCGCTAGCGTTACTGAAAGATGGCGCCAAAGTAGGCTTGCTGGATGCCGATATTTACGGCCCTAGTCAGCAGTTGATGTTGGGCGTGTCTGAAGAGCAGCGACCCGAGTCACAGGGGCAAGAATACCTAATGCCCGTTGATGCACATGGCTTAAAAACAATGTCGATGGGCTATTTAGTGACGGATAAAACCCCAATGGTGTGGCGTGGCCCAATGGCCGGTGGCGCACTTAATCAATTGTTAGCACAAACATGGTGGGGTGAACTGGATTATTTAGTGATTGATATGCCACCTGGCACCGGTGATATTCAATTGACCTTATCGCAAAAGGCGACAGTAGCTGGTGCGATTATTGTTACTACGCCGCAGGATATTGCCTTGCTAGATGCCCAGAAAGGCATTGAAATGTTCAGCAAGGTTGAAGTACCTGTTTTGGGGGTGGTTGAGAATATGGCCATTCACATTTGTAGTGACTGCGGCAAGCAAGAACACATCTTTGGTGATGGCGGTGGTGATCGTATTGCTAAGGAATACGGCGTACCTGTATTGGGCGCATTACCGTTATCGATGCAGATCTGTAAAAATGTTGATGAAGGTGAGCCAACAGTGGTTGCTGACCCCGATGGCGATGTTGCGGCTTTGTATGCCGATATCGCTCGTAATGCTGCGGCACAATTAGCTTTATTGGCTACGGGCCCGGTTCAGGTGTTCCCTAACATCAGCATTAAAGATGACTAAAGGCTATTGTTAGCCGTATAAGTGACAGCGATAAAACAGTATAAGAACGCAATAATAGAAACGTTAACTACCAATCAAGTGGGATAAACATGAGCATAAAATCAGATCATTGGATTCGTCGTATGGCGGAAAACGAAGGAATGATTGAGCCGTTTGAAGCCGGTCAGGTTCGCTATGGTGAAAATGGTGATCGACTGATTTCTTATGGTACATCGAGCTATGGTTATGATGTGCGTTGTTCTAATGAGTTTAAAGTGTTTACCAATGTTCACTCGGCAACGGTAGACCCTAAAAACTTTGATGAAAACAGTTTTGTCGACATGGTGGGTGATGAATGCATTATTCCTCCTAACTCTTTTGCCTTGGCGCGCACGGTTGAGTATTTTCGTATTCCCCGCAGCGTGTTAACGGTTTGTCTCGGTAAGTCGACCTATGCGCGCTGCGGTATTATCGTTAACGTCACGCCATTGGAGCCTGAATGGGAAGGTCACGTCACCTTAGAATTTTCAAATACGACAACCTTACCGGCAAAAATTTATGCCAATGAAGGTGTCGCACAGATGTTGTTTTTTGAATCTGATGAGGTTTGTGAAACCAGCTATAAAGATCGTGGTGGTAAATATCAGGGGCAGACAGGTGTTACCTTGCCTAAAACATAGTGCTTAGATACTTAGCTATAGATTTTGGATTTGTGTTTATTAGGCGAATAGACGTTTATTAAATAAATCGAAGACGGGAATAGGCTGGTGCTGCAGTGTTATATCGAATATGCACCAGCCAATTTCATTTAAAAGCTACATCATTTTGAACCGTTTAATTTTGTCTAAATTCGGCAATAAAGCTGTTTGATTCTTGGATCGCAGATTCCATTGCTTGAATTAAACTACCGACATCACTATTAACATTGCCCAACTCGCTTTTAAGCGAGGTAATTGCTCGAGCGTTAAGGTTATGTTTGAGGTAGAGCGTGTTATCTCGCAAAGCATTTAATACTGGATCGATAGACTTTTCAGCTTTTTGCATTGCGCTATATAAACGTTGGTAGCGTTTTTGCGTATCTTTTAACTGTTGTTCGCTATCGCGACGAAGATTGGCGCTGGTGTATTGATCTAATTCATCATTCCATTCATCAAATAATGCTTCGGCAACCGAATTTACATCCTCGATATGCTCGCGAATAGAGTCAGCTGCTTCTTCGCTATTTTCATATTCTTCATTAAGATTTTCGTAAACGGTTTCTAAATTACCGCCATCAAAATTGGTTACAGATTTAAATTCTGCCAGAGCGCTTTTGAATTGTTCTTGGCCTTCTTCTTGAGCCTCTTGCGCTTCTTCAATACGGTCTACCAATATTTCACGTTTGTGGATGCCAACTTTTTCCATCGCAGAATAGTAGGTGCTTTCACAGCCACTAATAAACAAGGTAAGCATCGCTGTTGTTATTGTTAGCTTGCTCAGGCGTTTTATCATTTTAAATATCATCATAATCTGTTCAATACTCAGCAAGGCTTATTCGCCCTTACTTTTCATGGCTCCCTCAATTTTTTTGTCAGTGTTGTACTGGCTCAATGCGTAAACTGACCATATGGCTGCAATGGGCCAGCCTATCAGAGTGAGTTGTAGAACGAGACAAATAACACCGGCAATAGGGCGGCCAATGGTAAAAAACTGTAGCCATGGTACGAAGATGGCAAGTAATAGACGCATGATCGTCTCCTGCGTTTAGAAAGATGGAGTAATTCTTATAATGTTAGGCGGTAATGTACCAGTGTCAGCGGTGGGTTCCAAGTGCAGATTGGGGAGCGCTGGCGAGTAACTATGAATGATCACTTAGAAGATGAGATGTAATAGTAGTGCGGCAATTGCCATTAATTGCAATAAGTAGGTCGCCGCCGCACCTACACGACGCATGATAAATACTTGGTATAACATCCCGTAAGCGTGACATAGTCTTGCCACAGTAAAAGCGATAACAAAGGTCGGAACAATTTTTGAAGAGGGGTGTTGGTATGTCATCGCTAATATCAGCAAGCAGTAGATAGGAATCTGCTCGACCGCGTTGGCATGCGTTCTTATAGCTGCCATTAGTGGCTTATTGCCGCCATCACCTAAAGAGATATTATATTTTAAACGAAGTCTTGAAACGTTAGCGGTCAGTAAAAATAAAATAAAAGCATTGACGCCAACCAAAACCCCGAACCAATAAAAATCATTCATATTAGTTGCCTTATTTCATTTGAATCTTAGCATATCATTTTACATCAAAGTTTGTGAAATGCTGCTGTAGGCCGTACCATTTTGGCAGGCCTCAGCGGGTAGTTAAAAGTGCTTTCTTGCTAATACTCCACTGTACAACTGTAGCTTCCAACTTCTTCACCTGGGATCCAGTTCCATCTTGCTTTCCAGTTAAACGGTTTGGTAAGTGTAGCTGGATCTGTAACCATTAGATTGTAGTCTAGCTGTTCACCATTATTGCTAACTGTAAAGCGTTCGTGGGTTTGCACTGAGTCGCTTTGGGGGACGCCAACACGGTTAAAATAATGCCAATTGATTTTTGTTGTGGTGATTTCGAGTGTGTTGTTATCGATCCATTGACCTACGGAATGCCCTAGGTGTGATGGCTTGGCATTTTCGTCGGAAGTACCGTCAAGATAAATGGTGCGCACAACATCAAACTCTTCTTGGTGAATTTCAATATTGTCGCCGACTTGTACAAATTGAATAGGGTATGGATTTCCCATCGTTGCAGGCATACCGGGAGCAATACAATCAGTTTGAGGGTTGTCAGTATATTCATCCCATGTTGCTACTGAGGCTTTTGCTGATTCCGTTAACGGGAAATTTTCAGGCTCACCAAAGAACCACCAGCCGCCTTCTAAGCGGCCCCATGTCCAAACGCGAAAAATACCATTAGCTTCCGCTTTTGCGGTGGTTATTTTGATTTCTTTATTTGTGTCTTCATTGCCTGCGAGTGTTGAGTTGGGCCATCTTTGCTGGCGGCCACCCAATACAACCTCGACATTGCTGTCTAGCAGTAATGCGTTGTTGACTAGCATAAACGTGGGGCGTCGTGTTGATACATATCCTGCGATACGAAGAGTGTCTCCGATAGTAAATAAATCTTTTTCAATGCCTTTTCTGCGGAGGCCACTAATAGCAGAACCTTCGAGTTTTAAAATAACTTCTTTACCGTCGCGCTGCACGGCCAAGTCTAAAATAACATGAGGGTTTTTCCAGAATATATTAACTAACTTGCCCTCAGCTTCAACGACGTTATTGAGGTCGAACTCTGATCTCGAGTGGTGGCTAAAAGCTTGTGTCGATATGAGTATTAAGCAAAGACTAGCAATAGTGTTTCTAAATTGAAGCAAATTCTTCATGGTAGGCCTCTAAATGAAGTTTTTATTGTTGTTGTATTTTTTATTTGAGCCGACGTAATGATTTTATTGTTTGTTCGTTGTTGGCATTATTGCGGCAAAGGGGCGTAGGATAAAATGCCTTTGGGATAAAGTCTATCATTTGATTTTTAATGGGGAAATGTGAAGTTTTAGCTACTTAATCCTGTGATTTTGTTCTCGTTCAGTGAGCCTTGCTCAAATAAGAGTTGGTAGTTTATTTTATTATCTTCGATTCGATCGATGCGAATAATAAAGTTTTGCCAATCTTTGGCGAGCCATATCAGTGTGTATTCTTCTTTGTCGGCACGGCTTTGTTTGAGCTTGATAGCATTAAAATTGCCTGCGGGTGTAGAAACAATTTCTTCACCGATTTTTTCGACGATATAATTTTTTATTCTGTCGGTATCTACAATGTCATAGGTCTTAGTGGTGAATGACGGATTGTTGATGTCGATTCGTAATTGTTCTTGAAAGCTAATTTTGTCCCACAAGCCGCTGTAAATAGCTAGAGGTGTTTCAAAGTGATTGGGGTCACTCACGGTGTTGCTTT
>CALBVI010000442.1 GCA_937969395.1 uncultured Spongiibacteraceae bacterium
GGGTCTACTTTCCAGGCCTGTAAACTGGTGAAGCATTTTTCGCCACCACCATTACCCGACCACAAACGACCCGACAGATTAAACTGAGCGGTAATCTCATCGCCTACCGAGTAAGTATCCATCAATGCACACTTGTCTTTAATTAACTCCAGCGCCACATGATTGGGGTAGCGTTCGTTCTCACCCTCTCCAGTAAGTTTGATAACAAACTCGCGCTTAGTAAAACCATTGTTGCCATACTCGGTGGTGTCGCCAATTGAGTGAATCTGGCCCTGAATCTCGTAACTTATGGACATTTTGCTACCTTAACTGCTGAAAATAATAGAACTGAATGACAGGGATTATAAGCGGATTAAACGCCTTTTACACCTAATCCGCGACAAACCACACAGGCACTGCAATCGCTTATTGTAATTAATATATGCATTATTTCTCTAAGCAATATAGCAACTGAAAACACACTGATAAATTGTAAGGCCTTAATTATTTTGCGAGGGCGCAAACTAAAAAAAACCTTGCCATGCGAGATTTATTTTCATTAATGATTTTTTGAATAAAACTTTAAGATAGTTGCAAATTTATCAGTGACGTAGACTTGCTTTAACGAACAATAGCTCATTCAAAAAAGAGTTGGCAACAATGGCAGATATGCTATTCTGCACCAATAGTATGATTTTTATGTTCGTTATGGAAGTAAACCTATGAGCACTAAACGAAAGACGATCACCGTTACTGACCAGCAAGATTACTGGATCAAAGCGCAAATTGCGGCGGGGAAATTCACCAATGATAGCGAATATATCCGCGATTTAATTCGCCGAGATCAAGCCAGCCAAGCAGACATTGACGCAATCCGCGCTGCACTAATTGAGGGTGAAAAAAGTGGCGAGCCACAACCCTTCGATTCAAAGCAGTTTAAACAAGAAATGGCTGCCAAACATGCCAACAGAACAAACTGAGTATAGGTTAACGCCAAAAGCCAGAGACGACATGGAAGCGGTCTGGCTCTACTCATTGACAAAATGGGGTGCCCAACAGGCAGATCGTTATGTTGATGATTTAAGCGAGACTTTCGTACTCCTAGCAAACGCACCAAAGGCGGGAAGAAGCTGTGACAATATCCGACAGGGCTATAGACGATACCCCGTTATCCGTCATGTGGTGTATTACCGTGAAACCGCTTATGGCATCGAGGTTATGCGTGTATTGCACGACCAGATGTTGGCTTCGCGGTATTTTTAAATTGATCGAGTACTCCTTCATCATTTGGTCCACCGACATAACCAAACCATAGACCCCTCCTTGATACCAAACTTCTGCCCCTTTAACTGTCATTAACACCGATCTATTCTGTTATCCTAACGCCCCCAGCCACCAGAGAACCCCGTTGTGACCCACAAACATTTAAAAGCGCTCTGCGACCTAACTTCCGCATCTCATGCCCGTATCCAGCAAGATTTTGAAACAATTAATCCGGTTGTCAGTGTCAGTCAAAAAATGCGTGCTGGCGGCATACCGGCGGATGCGATGACCATCGACTGTTTGAAAAGCGGTAAGCGCATTATCATTATTTTACACGATCAACAGCCTGATATATTAAGCTACCAATTTTCATTTAAAGATAAAGATCCTACGGATGACTTTGAGCAAATACCCTTTACTGAATTCAGTGAAGCAACGATTTACGCTTGGATGAAAGATTATTTTGCGAACGCGGATTAATAGGAGTCTATCTAGCGGCGAGATAAGAATTCAAAGTATTTTCATTAAACGATTTTTGAATACAGCGTCGAGACAACTGCGAATTTATACGACACCGACTTGCTTCAAAAATGCCAAACCAACACTAACGGTAATTACCGAAGCGAGCGTACTAATCACAACAATATTTGCCGCTAACTTACCATTACCACCCATCGCCTGAACCATAATATAACTCGCAGCGGCGGTAGGCGCGCTCACCATCAAAAATAATACGCCCAACTGCATACCCTCAAAACCAAATAGATAAGCCGGATAAACAATCGCTACCGGGGTGATAATCAGTTTTGCAAACACTGCCATCGTCGCAGCCGTGCTAGAGTTTTTTAACTCAGCAAACGACATAGCAGCACCGATGCAAATCAATGCCAACGGCAATGTCATACGAGCAACATACTCCCCTGAAGTCACCATAAACTGAGGGAAAGGTATATTCAGCAAACTACAAATCATCCCAGCAACCAGCGCAATAATGAGCGGGTTCTTAGCAATATTAGTCATCAATTCTGAGAGGTTTACCCGCTCGTCACTGAGGCTAGCACTGAGCGTATAAATAGACAGTAAATTATAAAGAATAGTCATCACCGACATCAGCAGCGACGCCGTCGCCAAGCCAACATGACCATAGGCATTAAAACAAAATGCCAAACCGACAATGGCGAGATTGCCACGAAAAGCGCCCTGTATAAAAACACCGTAATCGCGTCTATCTTTGACAATAAGAGGCGTAAGCAGAGAATAAACAACAAAGACCAGCAAGGTACTCGCAAGCCCATAACCCAGATAAGCAAGATTAATTAACGATCGAATATCCGTATTAATCATGCTCATAAACAACATGGTTGGCATCGCCACCACAAACACCAACCTTGAAGCAGTATGGGTAAAAGCCTCGTCAATTACCCCGAGTCTTTTCAACACAATGCCAAGCAACACCAGCACAAAGATAGGGCCAGTTACGCCAAAAGCAAAACCGAGTAGATCGATAAATTCTATAAACATTAAGAAGAACGACTTAAATAGTAGAGTGATACCCAGCCAGAAATACTAGCCGGATCAAGTTTGTAGTAAACCGCTATTATACGGATACTTGGTGGCAGTTAACACCAAAGGGCTGGCGTCGATTTGGCGTCGACGTTTGAGGATAATTTCAGCACACCAAAGACCTGCTCTAGTCACCCGTCAAAAGAACTGCGCAATGGTTTGGTGTATGAACGTTTTTTGCATATAACGTTAAAATTGTTATGAATTTATCAAGCCAAGTAAAAAAGGCGAAATTGAATATTACTTAGCCTCAACGCGTCATTTCGTTAAGACTCAATAAACC
>CALBVI010000443.1 GCA_937969395.1 uncultured Spongiibacteraceae bacterium
CCACCTATTAATAAATGGGCAGTATAAAAACTGCGCGCATTGTGCCCTAATTGATTCTAGGAAGCCAGTGTTATAGCGCGCTTCTTAATAGTTTTAATTGCAGTTGTTGGCGGCTAAAAATATTTAATTAAGAGTGCGCCAATTGTTATTTACAAGTAGCTGCAAAGGGCGGTAGTCAGTCTTATAGTTCATTTTTTTACATTCTTTTATCCAGTAGCCCAGATAGAGGTGGTTGAGCTTTAGTACCTTCGTTTGCTCTATCTGCCATAAAACGGCGTAAACACCTAAGCTGCGACTGTCATAGTCTGGATCATAGAAGGTATAAATAGCTGATAGGCCTTCCTGCATGTTATCGGTGACAGCAACAGCGACAATTTTTTGTTGATCTTTAAAGATGTAGAAGTCGGTTAGTTCCCAGTCATTGATCAGAAAGCTTGAATATTGCTCGCGGCTGGGAGGGTACATGTCGCCATCACTGTGCCGTTGACTGATGTATTTTTCATAGAGTTCATAGTATTGATCTGCGCTGATATTGTTGACTTTCTCAACGCTGATATCGCGATTTTTATTCCATATTCTTCTCTGGCGGCGTTTCATTTTAAAATCGTTGACTAGTACTCTAGTGGCAATACAGGCGGTACATTCTCCGCAATATGGTCTGTATAAATGCTCGCCACTTCTACGAAAGCCATTATCGGCAAGTTCGCTGTAGATGATCTTGTCGATCGTCGCTTCAGGGTCGACAAAGAGCGTTGTGGCTTGCTGATCTTCGAGATAGCTACATGGATGGGGATGGGTGGCAAAAAGTTTGAGTTCAGAGATTGTTGTCATAGTTAATTATTGGGCTGTCATCGTCAAAGCGCAAGTTGAGGGTTCCATTCTTTGCGCCAATCGATAGAGGTATCTTGTTTGGTATTGTCTTTTAGGAGTTGGCTAAAGTGATCTCGACTTATTTCTCTTGCGCCCAAGCTGCTAAGGTGGGGGTTACTTACTTGGCAGTCAATGATAGGAAAGTGCCAGGCTTTTAATTGTGCAATTAAGTGTGCAAATGCCACTTTAGATGCATCAGTTTTTAAGCTGAACATAGATTCACCAAAAAACACACGTCCAATAGCGATGCCGTAAAGCCCGCCGACCAATTGGTTGTCGTACCAAGTTTCTATTGAGTGAGCATGGCCTAGGCTGTGAAGTTGATTGTAGGCCTCAATCATCTCATCATTGATCCATGTGCCATCTTGACCGTGACGTGGTGTGCTCGCGCAATGCTGGATGACCTGATCAAAAACAGTGTCGCAGGTGACAAGAAATGAACCGCGTTTTAAGGTTTTCTTCAAGCTTTTGGAGATTTTCAATTCTTCAGGAAAAAGCACTGCGCGCGGGCTGGGAGACCACCAAAGTATCGGTTGATCCTCGTCATACCAAGGAAAAATACCTTGTTGATAAGCTGAGAGCAGTCTTTCAGTGCTGAGATCCCCGCCTGCTGCCAATAGGCCATTAGGTTCTGTTAGGGCTAAATCTAAAGGCGGGAAAGTTAAGTTGGTTTCGTCCAGCCATGATAGTTGAGTCATTCTTTAATTTCTCATTCTTGATGTCTGCCTAAAATGAGGATCTCGAATTATCATGGCTGCGAAATTAATAAAAAGGGTTAGGCAAGATCGTCGAGGTATTTCTCGGCATCTAGTGCTGCCATGCATCCAGCGCCTGCTGACGTGACTGCCTGTCGATAGATGTGGTCTGCAACATCACCTGCGGCGAATACACCTTCAACACTGGTTTGCGTTGCGTTGCCTTCAATGCCGCTATTAATTTTGATGTAACCATCTTTCATATTGAGTTGATCAACAAAAATATCAGTGTTTGGCTTGTGGCCTATGGCGATAAAAACACCTTCAACATCGATGCTTGTTTTGCTGTCATCTGTAGTGCTGGCTAATGAAAGGCCCGAGACGCCCATGTCGTCACCGGTAATTTCTTCTAGTGTGTGATTCCAGAGAATATTTACATTGCCGTTCTTGGCTTTTTCTAACAGTTTGTCTTGTAGGATCTTCTCAGAACGGAGGCTGTCGCGACGGTGGACAAGCGTAACTTCAGAGGCAAGGTTTGATAAGTAGAGTGCTTCTTCAACAGCGGTATTGCCACCGCCAATGACTGCAACTTTTTTGCCGCGATAGAAAAATCCATCGCAGGTTGCGCAGGCGCTAACACCTTTGCCCATAAAGGCTTCTTCAGAGGGTAGGCCTAAATACTGCGCCGATGCTCCGGTAGCAATGATTAGGGCGTCACAGCTATACGTTGCGCTGTTGCCTTTGAGGATAAATGGTTTTTGCTGTAGTTGTGTTTCTTCGATGTGATCAAAAATAATGTCAGTATCAAAGCGCTCGGCATGGTTTTGCATGCGCATCATGAGGTCAGGTCCTTGTAGGCCCTCTACGTCACCAGGCCAGTTATCAACATCAGTCGTGGTGGTTAATTGACCGCCTTGCTGCATGCCGGTAATAACTACAGGCTTTAAATTGGCTCTCGCGGCATAAACCGCGGCCGTGTAGCCCGCAGGTCCAGATCCAAGAATGATTAAGGGGTGGTGTTGTAGCTCGCTCATAATATACCTATATATCTTCGTATTAGCTGATACTGCGATCTATTGCGCTAAATTACTCATGTGTAAATAATCGGCAGCTGTCATTGGCTGATGTTTTTCAAGGGGCGTTATAATAGTGGATTTTGAAGTCGGAAACACTAATAGCAATAGATTTAGCTAAGAAACTTTATATTGAAGCAAATCACTGAGTTAGATGGTAATATTGCCGCTAATTGTCAGAATAACATGCGTGTGTTTGGCGCTAAGAAATAGGGATAACCACGGTCTTGAATAAACAGGCCTCAAAGCAAAAACAGTTAACAGATCAGTCCAGTAGTCAGTTAATGATAATGTTAAATCCGCGATTGCGCGAAGGGGCCTTCATAGGCTTTGCAGCAACGTTTCTTTATCTGTTTGTTGCACTCAATAGCTATTCACCTACCGATCCAGGCTGGTCTCGCACGGGGTCAGGTCTTGTAGCGAATGCAGGTGGGCCTACGGGAGCTTGGCTCGCTGATGTGTTCTTCTCCTTGTTTGGCTATATGGCCTATTTGTTTCCGGTTATGGTCGGGTATCGTGCATGGGTTTTGTTTCGTCAGCGCTATCATCCTGCCCCCTTTGATTGGACAACCGTTGCTATTCGTATTGTCGGTTTGTGTTTTGTGATGATGGCAAGCACGGCTTTGGCGACACTAAGAGATGCTAATCCTGCAGCATTACCTTTTGGTGCGGGAGGTGCACTTGGGCAGTTTGTAGGGACCGCTGCTCTCGATGCCTTGAGCGTTTTTGGTAGCCGGGTAATACTGCTGGCAATACTGCTGTTTGGCATGACCATTTTTACCGATATTTCATGGCTTAAATTAATGGATGATCTTGGTACGATTACCTTAAAGATCATGCAGTCGATTCGAGATTTTCTTGTTCATCGTTTACAGCAACGTAAAGAGCGTCGTGAGCAAAAATTATTAAAGAAAGAGCGTCAGGTACATATTGCGAGGCATGTTGAAAAAGAAAAAGATCGCAAGCCGCCTAAAATTCAATTGCTGCCGAAGAAGGCCCCTAAAAGTGACCGGTCTGAACGCGAAAAGCAGCAGACTTTATTTGTTGCTCCCGTTACCGGTACTTTGCCAAAATTAGATTTACTTGATCCTTCTAATGAAAGCCATAAAAAAGGTTTTTCTTCTGAGGCCTTAGAGGCTTTATCGAAACTTCTTGAGCATAAGCTGAATGACTTTGGCGTTATTGCGGAAGTAGTAGAAGTGTTTCCTGGCCCTGTTGTTACTCGCTTTGAAATTCAGCCTGGTACCGGTGTTAAAGTCAGCAAAATAACCAATCTTGCAAAAGATATCGCACGTTCTCTGGCTGTTATCAGCGTGCGAGTGGTAGAGGTTATTCCGGGCAAGGCTGTGGTCGGTATTGAAATACCTAATGAAGACCGCGCCATTGTAAATTTTCGCGATGTGCTTTCATCGCATGTTTATGAAAGTGCTAAATCACCTTTAACCTTAGCCTTAGGTCATGATATTTCCGGTGAGCCGATTGTTGCTGATCTGGGTAAGATGCCGCATTTGTTAGTTGCAGGTACTACCGGGTCGGGTAAGTCTGTCGGTGTTAACGCGATGTTGTTGAGTTTGTTATACAAGTCGACACCGGCGGAAGTTAGACTTATTTTGGTCGATCCAAAAATGCTTGAACTGTCAGTTTATGATGGTATTCCGCATTTGTTAACGCCTGTTATTACAGATATGAAGGATGCTGCTAACGGTTTACGTTGGTGTGTCGCAGAAATGGAGCGGCGTTATAAATTAATGGCGGCTCTCGGTGTGCGAAACTTGGCGGGCTTTAATCGAAAAGTAACCGATGCGATCGAAGACGGCAACCCAATTGAAGATCCAATATGGGTGGCCGAAGATATTTATCAGGCGGGAGAAGATATTCCCGCGACACCAAC
>CALBVI010000444.1 GCA_937969395.1 uncultured Spongiibacteraceae bacterium
CCAATAAAGTGTGGCAGCGACAAGGGTTGAAGGGAGCTATGGTATTGACCACTAGTGTGAATGCCGCCGTTGCCAAAAAAGGTTCGCTGGCTTACGACACTAGCAAAGCCGCTGCGAATCATTTGGTGCGTGAGTTGGCGGTTGAGTTGTCGCCATTGGTGAGTGTAAATGGTTTGGCACCAGCAACGGTTGTACAAGGCAGCACAATGTTTCCGCGCGACCGGGTAATGTCCTCATTAGCGAAATATGAGATTGCATTTTCGGTAGAGGAAAATACAGAAAGTCTACGTAATAAGCTGGCGCAGTTTTATGCGCAACGCACGCTTACAAAACAAGCAATTACTCCAGATGATCAAGCCGAGGCTGCTTACCTTTTAGTGTCTGGCCAACTGAGTAAAACGACGGGGCAAGTGCTGTCGGTTGATGGCGGTCTACACGAAGCCTTTTTACGCTAGTCGCGCCCGCAAAAAAACGCTCGCTAAAAAGTATCGAATATAGAGAAGGAAAAACCATGGCTTACCGTATTGATAAATCTTTGATAAGCGATCAGAACAGCAGTTTATTGGTTGCTCTACAGGATGACTACGATGCTCTAAGTAATAAATTAGCCCGTACAGGTATCGACATAGATGTTATTACCCGTAAAGCAGCTGAATTTTCGATCGCTATTCCCTCATGGGGCACGGGTACTGGTGGCACGCGCTTCGCTCGTTTTCCGGGTGAAGGTGAGCCTCGCAATATTTTTGAAAAATTAGAAGACTGTGCTGTGATTAACGATCTCTCACAGTGTACTCCTAGTGTTTCGCCGCACTTTCCTTGGGATAAAGTGGATGATTTTACCGAGCTGAAACAGCGCTCTGATAGTCTCGGTCTGGTTTGGGATTCGATCAATTCCAATACATTTCAAGATCAGCCTGGGCAGCAACATTCTTACAAATATGGCAGCTTGAGTAATACATCAGAGGCAGCGCGCGAACAAGCTGTCGCCCACAATATTGAATGTATTGGCTGGGGTAAGGCGCTTGGTTCAAAGACTTTAACCGTGTGGGTAGGGGATGGCTCTAATCACCCTGGTCAGCAGCACTTCCAAAGCGCGTTCGAGCGCTATTTGGCGAGCATGAAAAAGATTTACGCGGCTTTGCCTAGCGATTGGGAAATGCATATTGAGCACAAAATGTTTGAGCCTGCGTTTTACTCGACCATTATCCAAGATTGGGGAAGTAATATTCTTGCGGCCATGGAATTGGGCGAGCAATGTAAATCGCTGGTAGATCTAGGTCATCATGCGCCCAATGCCAATATTGAAATGATTGTTTCACGTTTGATTCAGTTTAAAAAATTAGGTGGATTTCATTTTAATGACAGTAAATATGGTGACGATGATTTAGATAGCGGTAGTTTGCATCCCTACCAGCAGTTTTTGATTTTTAACGAATTGGTTGACGCCGAATATCGTAAGCAAGCGGAATTCAATCCGAATTACATGTTGGATCAATCACACAATGTGACTGATCCGATTGAAAGTTTGATGAACTCGGCGGCGAGTGTGCAGCGCTCTTACGTGAGTGCTTTGATTGTTAACCGTGAGGCGCTGGGTGAATATCAAATGAATAACGATGCCTTGATGGCGAGCAATACGTTGAAAGAAGCTTTTACCATTGATGTTTCACCGATTTTGGCAATGGCACGGCATTCTAAGGGCGGTGCCATTGATCCCATTGCGACTTATCGAAAATCTAATTATCGCGCGACGGTAGGAGCTGTACGTCCATCGTCTGGTGGAAATGGATCTGGAATTGTTTAACGAGTATTTAATCTTCCCTAAGCAATAACAATAAGAGGAATAGAATATGACTGTTGCACAGGAATTTGAAATGCAGCCAGTTGCACCGCAACAATTACAAGAAGCGCGCAAATTCGCTGCTAGTTATGCTGGAGAACATGTAGCGGGCACAGAGTTTGTTATTGGTGCTTTGTTTGTGGCCTGGGGTGTAGGGACCATGGATATCCTCTATGGGCTACTATTGGGTAATTTGTTGGCTGTGCTGACTTGGGGGCTGATCACTGCGCCGATAGCCACCGATACGCGTCTGACTCTTTACGCTTATCTTGAGAAGATTGCAGGACCCGGCACTATCAAACTTTACAGTGTGATAAATGGTATTTTATTTGCTGTGTTAGCTGGCGCGATGATTACAGTGTCGGCTTCGGCTGTGCGGATATTGTTTGGTATTCCACCACAAGTTAATTGGTATCCTACTGACCTTGGCTTTATCTGTGTTGCGGTTGCGGTAGGTGCTGTGGTTACTTTGGTGGCAGCTAAGGGGTTTAAAAAAGTAGCGCACTTCGCGGAGATTTGTGCACCGTGGATGATTCTAATGTTTATTGCCGGTGCGCTGGCAATGATGCCCTTGTTAATTGATGCCGCAAGCGCAGTGTCTAGTATAGGCAGCTTTGCTGATTTTGTGACGGTGGCGGACGCTTATATTTGGGTCGACACCGGTTCTGATATTGGTTTTTGGCATGTGGCAGCGTTTGCTTGGATTTGCAATTTAGCTATGCACGGTAGTATGGGAGATATGACGTTGCTGCGCTTTGCCAAGTATGCTCGCTACGGTTATTTTTCAGCTTTGGGTATGTTTATTGGTCACTACTTGGCTTGGGTATGTGCGGGCATTATGGGGGCCGGTGCGGCGCTGTTAGTCCGTAGTACTGTGTCGCAGATGGATGCGGGTGAGGTCGCCTATCAAGCATTGGGTGTCTCTGGTATTTTGGCTGTGATTATTGCCGGTTGGACTACCTCAAATCCGACGATCTATCGTGCTGGTTTGGCTTTTCAATCGTTAAATTATAAATGGGATCTGACGCGCGTGACTCTAGTTACCGGTGCCGTGACTACCGTTATTGCCTGTTTCCCTTTTGTGTTCACCAAGTTGCTATCTTTTGTCGGCATTATGGGCTTGATGTTGGTACCTGTGGGTGCTGTTATTGTGACGGAACATTGGATTATGCCGATGTTCGGTATGACGCGTTATTGGTCTAAGTATCGTCAAAATAGAACAAACTTAGCTGCTGTTATTACTTGGTTGGCTTCATTGGCATTGGCATTCTTTCTGGAGCAAAGTGGCACCTTACATCTATTCTTTTTGTTGATCCCGATTTGGGTATTTGCGACAGCGCTGTATTTGATATTGGCCAGTGCTATGGGTGCGAGCAATAAATATCAGGAAGCTGAACCAGCCGAAGAGGCAGAACGTTTACGTAAGCAAGAAGAGAACATCTTTTTGGACGGAGCGTCTGCCGCGGAAAGCACCAATGAGCCGTTGTCGTTAAATACAGGTGTACGTATTGCGCGCTGGGTGTCGGTACTCTCTCTTTTGGCTTGCGCGGTGCTGGCGATAAATGTCTATGGCAGCGGCGATTTGGTGTCTTTTCATCAGTGGTTAATCTTGCCAAGTCTGACGTACTTTGTTTCAGCAACGTATTGGATTATCAATAAAGAAAAGCAGATCGACTTACAGAAAAACAGCAGCGTGGGTTTTTCTCAGTAAGCCAGTATTGGATGATTCAATGGCATCGACTAGTAAGCGCTATCCACTCAAACCGCAAAAGGTGTATGTCTATGGCACCTGCATAGTTGATGTTATCTCGCCACAGTCTGGTTTAGATGCAATTGCCTTGCTTGAAGGTGAAGGCTTAGAGGTCGTCTATCCTCAGGGGCAAACTTGCTGCGGACAGCCCGCTTTTAATTCTGGTTATGTCGATGAGGCCCGTCGTGTTGCTCGCGCACAAATGGCTCAGTTCCCCGAACCCTGGCCGATCGTTATTTTGTCTGGTTCCTGTGGCGGCATGATGTACAAGCATTACCCGTCTTTATTTGATAATGACTCAAAGGTTGAAGATTTTTCTCGTCGAGTGTTTGAATTTTCAGATTTTTTAGTAAACGTTTTGAATATTCAGTTGCATGATATGGGGGAGCCGCAAAGGGTAGCGATACATACCTCTTGCGCAGGACGACGTGAACTTGGTATTCATGAAACTGGTGAACAGTTGATTAATCAATTGCACAATGTGGAATTGGTGGGTTATGCCTATGAAACAGAGTGCTGTGGTTTTGGTGGCACTTTTGCCGTTAAGCACGCCGACATTTCTATTGCTATGGTCGAAGATAAAAGCCGTCATCTAAGCGAGGCAAAGGTAGATCGTTTTGTCAGTACTGACTGGGGCTGCATGTTGAATATCAATGGTTCATTGGAACACCAAAAAAACTCCTTACGCGGTGATCACCTCGCGTCATTTTTATTGGCTCGCACATCGCCTCCAGCTGATAAAGGGGGCTAACATGGTAAAGCACCAACTTCCCCAAAACTTTAAAGAGAATTCGAAACAAGCATTGGCGAACGATACCATTCGTAATAATTTTCGTGGCGCAATGGATTTTTTACAGGATAAACGTGCGCAGGTATTTCCTGATCGAGAGGCCTATGAGGCTTTAAGTGCAAGAGGCGAACTTATTAAGCAACGCTGTCTTAACAAGCTTCCTGTATTACTTGAACAGCTAGAAAAAAAATGTGAGGCGAATGGTATTCAGGTGCACTGGGCTGAAACGTGTGAAGAGGCACAGGAAATCGTACACGAATTAATCCAAGCGCAAGATGGTCGGCAGGTGGTGAAAGGTAAGTCTATGGTCACCGAAGAAATGGGTTTGAATGATTACTTGGCTGAACGTAATATAGATTGTATTGAGTCGGATATGGGTGAGTACATCGTGCAGATGGATGAAGAGCCTCCATCGCATATTATTATGCCAGCGATCCATAAGAACGCTGAACAAATCGCCAGTCTATTCGCTGATCGCATTCCCTCTGTAAAGTACACCACGGATGTAGACGCTTTGATTAAAGTGGGTCGTGATCAATTGAGGAGCAAAAGAAGATCATTTTATAATTTAATAACATCCTAGTTTCCAAATAATGCATCGGTGTCAATGCTAATGGTACATCAGATTATTTTATAATTTAATAACATCCTAGTTTTTTTTAATGAAATTTCTTTGAATCTGAGAGTGCAATTTGTTTCCGTGTGATTCTGAAATTTGAAGTTTCCTTGTGTGTCAAATGGATGTGTGTTGAC
>CALBVI010000445.1 GCA_937969395.1 uncultured Spongiibacteraceae bacterium
GAATAATAAAACCACCTAGATCATCCATCCCCTCATCGGTAATACACTGCTGAACAATACCTTTAAGACGGCCGCGCTCTTGATCATCATCAATGCGCTGTGAAATGCCAATATGGCGAGTATGTGGCATATAAACCAGATAGCGCGAAGGCACTGACATATGGGTTGTTAATCGCGCCCCTTTTGTACCCATCGGGTCTTTGACCACTTGCACGATAATTTCTTTGCCTTCATATAAGCTGCTGCGAATATCTGGCACATCGGCTAAACGCTGCTCCATGCCATCATCATCAACAATGACAATATCAGAGGCATGAATAAATCCCGTTCGCTCCAGGCCAACATCGACAAAAGCGGCTTGCATACCTGGCAATACTCGAACAATCTTTCCCTTGTAAATATTGCCGGCAATGCCTTTGGAGGCAGATCGCTCTATATAGACTTCCTGTAAAACACCGTTTTGCACAACTGCTACGCGCGTTTCCATCGGTGTCACATTAACAAGAATTTCTTCGTTCATTACTAACCTATTAAATAACTAACTTATAAAATGACTAACGCGCTACGCTGCTGACTCATTAAACCGTTTGCCCGCTAAACGACACCAATACTTAAACTTATTATTAATTGTTGCTATTGGTTATCTACTTTCGGCTGTGCTCTTTTAAAGTAAGTGCACTATCAATAACGAGCTACTGTTAAGCCGACAAATGTTGCTCCATACGAGCCAATAATTGCTCCGTTTCAAATAAAGGCAAACCCACCACGGAAGAGTAGCTGCCCTCTATACGCTCAACAAAAACAGCAGCCCTACCTTGAATACCGTAAGCCCCTGCTTTATCTATTGACTCACCAGTCAGCCAATATGCATTTAATTCACTTTCGCTTAAATGTTTAAAGGCCACATCAGTAACACTGACCTCAGAGTAGATCAGTGGCTCAACATCCTCAAACCCATAGTATAAGCACACTGCGGTCATGACTTGATGACTTCGACCGGATAGCGCTCTTAACATCGCTAAACCATGTTCCCGATCTTTTGGCTTACCCATTATCAAGCCATCGAGAACCACAACGGTATCTGCACCTAACACAGGCAACTTAGGCTTATCTGTAGCCATTAGCTGCTGCCAGCCCATAGCCGCCTTAGCTCTGGCTAGTCGATCAACATAATCTAAAGCTAACTCTCCCTCTTGGCAGCTCTCATCAACATCAATAACTAAGCTATCAAATTTGACAGAAATTTGTTGAAGTAATTCCGCTCGTCGAGGTGACTGCGAAGCCAAATAAAGCCTCAGCTCAGAGTGATCAACAAGATGGGAGTCAGAAGTCGACATAACTAGTTCACAAAATGAGTGCGACGAACCAAATGTAGCAGCACTGCCAGTAAGGGCCATATCAAAGCGCTGATCAATGCCGGTAATAAAAACATCAAATCTTGTGATCCCTCACCTGACAGCGATTGAACCCAGTGACAGAGCAGTTGATTAAGCCCAATAAAAACAAAAATCACTCCGGCCTGTTGTATAACAGTAAACATTCTTAACCGCTGATAAAGATTAAGCGCGAGATAAGCAATAATAGACATGGCAAAGGCGTGCTGACCCAAAACCGCGCCTTCAATAATGTCTTGCAACAAACCAACAATCCAAGCGCAACCAATACCAACTTGGTCAGGCACTGCCACAATCCAATAAATAGCCACCATAGCGACCAATTCCGGCCTGACTGCTTGCGCCCAATCAGGCAGACGTACAATACTCAGCCACAACGCTACAACTAAACTTAAAATAATGACGAACTGACCGGAAGCTTTATCCATCGTCAGTCTGCTCACTGCGGGTAAACACCAGTAACACATAGCGGCTACGATTTAGCGCCGCACTTGGCGTAGCTGTTACCGTCGCAAATGACTGCCCGGGATCAACCGTCACTTCTGTCACCACACCTACAGGGTAGCCAACAGGAAACCGCTGACCAAGCCCAGAACTAACCAACAAATCACCCACTTGAATATCGGTAGTCGCAGCCACGTGCCGCAATATCAATTCATGCAGCAAGCCGGTACCTTCAGCAATACTGCGAACACCATTGCGATTAACTTGTACCGGTAAAGCATGGGTAGAATCGGTAATTAATAATGCGCGACTATATACTGGACCAACCTCGGTAATCTGCCCCATCAAACCCAAGGCATCAATAACCGGCTGACCAACATAAAGACCATCATCAACACCTTTATTAATAATAATCTGATGACGTAGCGGGTCTGGAGAAACACCAATCAACTCTGCAACTAACACGCTATCATCCAACAGAGCCGAAGAGTTAAGCAACTCTCTCAAGCGTACATTCTCAGCTTCTAAAGCAGCTAGTTTCTGTACTTTTGCCGTCAGTAGTAATGTTTCAGATTTAAGCCGTTTATTCTCTTCCATGATCGTCTCACGGCTGCGAAAGCTTTCACTCCCCCACCCCGTCAAACGCGAAGGTATATCGGCAACCCAGTAGAAAGGCGTAGCAACAGCAGAAAGCTTAGCTTCAACGACATCAAGCCATTGATAACGCTGCCCAGCAAAGATAAGAACAAGAGAAATTGCGCCGAGAAATAATAAACGGGCGCCAACAGAAGGACCTTTAACAAAAAGAGGCTTAATAACAACCTCCCATTATTAGGCAAAACGTAAAAGTAGCTCTAAACACAAAATAGCTACCCTGTAGCGCGGTACTTAATAAAGTCACGGTTAACACAGGGCAGCCCCAAAACAGAATTAATCAGTCGACAGCAGATCGATGCTATGGCTATCCATAATTTCCAACGCCTTACCACCACCTCTAGCAACACAGGTCAGCGGGTCATCAGCGACTAAAACAGGTAAGCCTGTTTCATCAGAAATTAAGCGATCCAAGTCTCGCAACATAGCGCCGCCACCGGTTAACACCAAACCTGTTTCAGCAATATCAGCAGCCAACTCTGGTGGAGCCTGCTCTAAAGCGCGCTTAACCGCTTGCACGATACTGGCCAAAGGCTCTTGCAACGCTTCAAGAATTTCATCACTGGTCAGGGTAAAGCTGCGGGGAACACCTTCAGCTAAGTTACGACCACGCACATCAATCTCGCGCAGTTCACTCTCAGCATGAGCACAGCCAATTTCTTGCTTAATCCGCTCAGCTGTTGCATCACCAATTAAGCTGCCATACATACGGCGCACGTGAGAGACGATAGACTCATCAAAGCGATCACCACCTACACGGACCGAATCGGAATACACCACACCATTCAGAGAAAGAATAGCGATTTCGGTAGTACCACCACCGATATCAACCACCATTGAGCCGGTTGCATCCTCAACAGAAAGACCTGCGCCGATCGCCGCAGCCATTGGCTCTTCGATCAACCGTACGTCACGAGCACCAGCACTTAATGCTGACTCGCGAATCGCGCGCCGCTCAACTTGAGTCGATTTGCAGGGAACGCAAATCAACACACGAGGGCTAGGACGAATAAAACTATTCTGATGAACCTTTGAAATAAAATGCTGCAACATTTTTTCAGTAATCTGAAAATCAGCAATAACACCATCTTTCAGTGGCCTAATCGCTGTAATATTGCCTGGAGTACGACCCAGCATGCGCTTGGCATCTGTACCTACTGCCTCGATCGTTTTCTGACCATTATGTACACGAATAGCAACCACTGAAGGCTCATCTAAAACGATGCCTTCATCGCGAACATAAATCAATGTATTTGCTGTACCGAGATCAATAGATAGGTCGTTTGAAAATAAACCTCTTATTCTTTTAAACATCTATGCGTTTCACCTTGCATATTGCGTCTTAGCAGACACCTAGTTTGATTTACAACCAACAGAATTAAAGCACTAAAACTATGATTTGCAACAAATTCGCCACTCTATCAACCAGAGGGATTCAGAGCAAGGCGGAAATGTGATAAGTTTAGGGTTTGTAAAACGTTGTTGGCTTACAAACACCATTGTAGACAAAATTTCCTACGTGAAGAAAACATAATTGCGATAACATAGCGCTATTGAATAACTGTAAATTTTGATAACCATAAGCCGCTAAGAACAAGCAACAAAAATGAACATAGTGTGACAGCAACTGCCCAACAACTTACGCAAACCAAAATAGCTATACTGAATGTTGAAAGTCACAATGATTAATCTAACCAACACCCCCACTAAAACCAAGACTGTTCGGAGCACTCCATGTCTGTAGAGCAAGCTGACATTGAAAAAATTGCCACATTAGCGCGAATTCGTATCGACCATGATGACATTTCAAATGTCGCCAGCAGACTTAATGACATCCTTGCAATGGTTGATACCATGCAAAAGGTTGATACAGCTGGCGTCGAACCTATGGCAAACCCACTCG
>CALBVI010000446.1 GCA_937969395.1 uncultured Spongiibacteraceae bacterium
GGTGCTTGTTCACTGTTCTCGGGCTCATAGACAAAATGATACCGATTTCTCGATTAGTTTTACCTTGGCTGATCCATAATAATACCTCTGACTCCCGTTCAGTCAATGAAAACTCCTTTTTTAATATTTCACTATCGGAATCGCCTTTCAAATCAATAATTCGCAACAAGTATTCGTCTTGATTGATTTGCTCAACAAATTGTATTTCTAGATCAACGCTATCATCAGAAAATCCAATACCTTTCTTTGATCTTAATTCGATAAGAGGGCGAATTTTTTTTGCAAGTGGCTGTTCTTTGAGCTGTGAGGTAGTGCCTAAGAGTTCGAATATTTCGTAAGCGTGTGGAGTTGCCCAGCTGATTTCGCCTGATGACTGTGCAGCAAAGAAATAATTTCCTGAAACATCTAGTGCCTCGCGCGCGCTCATAGTTAATTTTGCATTGGCTAAATGTGCATTCATTCTGACTAGAAGTTCATTGTGATTGACTGGCTTGGTGATGTAATCGATGCCACCGACTTCAAATCCCTTAATAATATGCTCAGTATCGCTTAAACCGGTCATAAAAATGACCGGGATGTGTTCTAGATCGGGATTGGCTTTTAATTTTGAACATGCTTCAAAACCATCCATAATCGGCATTTTAGCATCCATCAAAATAATGTCAGGCGTAATATTTTGTGTGATAGTTAATGCTTGCTGCCCCTCCAGAGCAACAAGAACAGCAAGGCCTTCAGCGTCTAATAATTGGTTTAAAATACTGATATTACTTACGTCATCATCAACTATAAGTACAATTAGCTTTTTTTCTTTAATGTGAGAAATCATTGTTTACCTGTTTAATAGCTTGCTTATATCGTTGAATTTAGAGTGCTTTAATAGTTCGCGTATATGATTAAAAAATATTGGAGATGCTAATTTTTCTGCTTCAAGTTGATCGAGTTTTTTTGAAATTCCGATTTGGTAGCTTATTTTAGCCATACCATCCAGCGTTAATCTGTCAGAGTGAGATGGATAGTCTTCCTCGGTTAATAGTAATTCTTTTGATGAGCTGGGCTTGTTTCTATAAACCCAGTTAATAGCAAGATTGTCATCGATTTTTTTGAATAAAAGGTCAATGTTGATAGGTTTAACAATGAAGTCGTTTTCATCATAATACTGATCAATCGTTTCACTGCTCTCTTGAGCGTTAGCAGAAATAAATATAATAGGTGTTTTAATATTATCATTGCGTAAATTTCTGGCAAGTTGAACGCCAGTCATGCCGGGCATAGAAACATCTAAAATAAATAAGTCAGGTGTATATGTGCTTAATTGATCAAGGCATTCTTGTCCTTTACTGGCTGTAATAATAATAAATCCTAATGGCTCTAGAATTTCCTTCATCATATTTCTCTGCACAGGATCATCATCGACGACCATCAATAACTTTCTTTCTCCATGGTAACCTTCGATCACATCTTCCGAGATAGACTGGGTTTTTGGTTGCGAAATACTGCCCATTAATAGATGTACACAAAATTTACTGCCGCAATTTAATTGGCTGTCTAGCGTTATGTCACCGCCCATTATGTCTATCAATAGTTTAGTGATTGTTAGACCTAAACCGGTGCCTTGTATATAAGGTGCATCTGGATGATGGATTTGTTCGAATGGGTTAAAAATTATTTCTTGATCAGCGGCTGCTATGCCATAGCCAGTATCTTCGATAGTAAAGGTTGCTGTTTCACTTCTATAAGAGACGGTAAATCGAACTTCACCTTTAGCAGTATATTTTATAGCGTTAGAAATAAGGTTTATTAATATTTGGCGAAGATGTTTCTCATCAACCCTAACGTATTCTGGAAGAAATCGGCTGCGCTCATAAATAAATTTAATATTTTTTTCATCAGCCTGTAGACGAAACATAGCAACCATTTGATCAAGTAGTGCTGGAAAGTTTATTTCGCTGGGCATGATATCAAGCTTGCCGGCTTCAATTTTTGAGATGTCTAATAAGCCTTCAATTAAATCTGCTAGAAATTCACCGCTATGGCGAATAATGGTGACGGACTCTCGGGTCTTGTCGCTGAGTAGTTGGTCTTTTTCCAGTAATTGCGCATAACCCAATAAAGAATTTAATGGCGACCTTAGTTCATGGCTTATACCAGAAAGATAACGATTTTTGGCTTGGTTAGCGGCTTCTGCTATTTCTTTGGCTTTTTGTAATTTAAGGTCTGTCTCGGTGTGTGCATAAATTTCGGCTTGCAATAAGCGCGTTTGACGCTGGGTTTCATCTTGAGCCACACGATGGCTGTCATGTATGAGTACAAAAATCCAAGAGAGCACCCCTGCGATGATGAGGAGAATGAACGAAGATTTCCATAGCGCATATTGCAATGGCAATTTATCAACATTAGATTCAAAGATAACTTGAAAATAAATAAGTGATAACAAGCAGGCAATAATAAAAAAGGAAAAAAACATCATGCCTAAAAAATGGCCTAGCTTACTGTTTAATTGCCCCGACCAGTTTGAAGGCATAAATTTTGAGAAGAATAATTCAAACTGCTCTGAGTAGCGTGAGTTTGTTTTGCAGACATCATGGCAGCGAGAATCTAATGAGCAGCACAATGAACAGATAGGATCGTTATAAGCGGGGCAGTAAGACATATCCTCACATTCGAATTGTAGTTCACAAATACAGCAGTTAACGGTACTGCTAGATGTTTCGATCTCGCTATCGTAGCGAGCAATATAATATTTTCCTTTAGTTAACCATGCGATCGTTGGTGCTGAAATCATGCTGACTAATAATGTTATATAACATGATAGCGCTGCAGCTACGGACCCCATCAAACCAGAATAAGCACTGATGCCAACCGTTGTTGCGATTAACATTGAGCCGACACCTACAGGATTAATGTCATATAACGTTGATCGCTTAAAATCAAACTTCGCTGGACGCAAACCCAAGGGCAGATTAATGACGAGGTCAGCAACTAATGAACCCATCCAAGCTAGAGCAATAATGGCGTAAAAAGACAATGTATCTTCAAGGAATCGATAAATCCCTAATTCCATAAGCAGCAATGCAATGATGACATTGAATACCAGCCAGACAACACGGCCGGGATGGTTTCTGGTAACCCTTGAAAAGAAATTAGACCAAGCTATAGAGCCAGCATAGGCGTTAGTAACATTGATTTTCAGTTGAGAGACAATAACAAAAACACCGACTAAGACTAAGATGCCATTAGATGATGTTGTTAAGTAGCTAAAAGCTACTTGGTACATTGTGGTCGGGTCCATTGCTTCATGGCTGGGTAGACCCCGTGAAAATGCTAGCCAAGCAAGGAAAGATCCAATCAGCATTTTTATTAGGCCTATGATTACCCAGCCCGGACCTGCGGCAAGCATTGCAGTTTTCCATTGGCGGGGATTGGTTTTTTTTTCAGGTAAAAAACGTAAAAAATCCACTTGCTCGCCAATTTGAGCGACTAAAGAAAAAATAACAGAAGAGGCTAAGCCAAATAAAATAATATCAAAAGAGCCAGTAGAAACGCCGTTTACTTCATAGTGAGTCCAGTTCTTAATTAATGCGGCATCGTGATAAATAATAAACACTAACGGCAATATTTGCAGAATAATCCATAGTGGTTGTGTCCACAGCTGGAAGCGACTGATAAGGGTAATACCATGTGTTACCAGCGGAATAACAATAATTGAACTGATGACATAGCCGATGCTTAATGGGATGCCCATCGTTAATTTCAATGCCATTGACATAATGGCTGCCTCAATAGCAAAAAAAATAAACGTGAAACTCGCATAGATGAGTGAGGTGATGGTCGAACCAAAATAACCAAAACCCGCGCCGCGAGTTAATAAATCAATATCAACGCCATTTTTTGCTGCGTGATAGCAGACGGGAATACCAAGTAGAAATAAAGTGATGCAGGCGAAAAAAATAGCTGCAACGGTATTAGTGAAACCGTAGTGTAGTGTTAGTGATCCGCCAATGGCTTCTAAGGCTAAAAAAGAAATAGCACCAATGGCTGTAATAGCGACGTGACCAGATGACCACCGCCTTGCCGATTTTGCGGTAAATCTTAGAGAATAATCTTCAATGGTCTGGTTAGCTACCCACTTATTATAGTTGCGGCGAACCGGGAAAATTTGTTGATCTGATTTCATAAAAATATGTTCTCTCCCCTAATGCTGTCTGCATGTTCTATGCCATCGCGATTTGATTTTAAGCATCCCTGATTTCTAAATTTTATTTGTTATAGCTTTGCTTTGAACTGCGTCATTTGACGTAGTACTTACGTCGCATCACATACCGTTAATTGACGTAGGGCAATGGAGTAATCGGCCAATTGCGTACAAACCGTGTATTGAGAATACTTATCTCACAAGGCGCGAAAGGTAATTTAGGGATTCAGCGACCTTGCTACTGTCTTATAAATAAGAGAGCAGCAGTAAAAGGTGTTGTAACGGTTTGCAAAATTAATCAACTGGCTATGAGGATTCAAAGATGTTTAAGAAAAGTCCATTTTGGTGCGTGCGCACCGTATTTAAGGCACTTGCTGTATCTGCTGCTGTGAGTTTTGTGCTTACAGCTAATGCAGCAACGCCTCCTACTTCAGAAATTAACACAACGGGATTGGCTGTTACTGATGACACGGTAACCGTCGGCATTCTTCACTCTCTGACTGGCACCATGGCAATTAGTGAAACCGGTGCACAAGAGGCTGAAAAGTTAGCGATTAAACAAATTAATGACATGGGCGGTATCTTAGGAAGGAAAATAGAAATCATCCAAGAGGATGGCGCCAGTGACTGGCCAACCTTTGCAGAAAAAAGCCGCAAGCTTTTAGTAAGAGATAGTGTCGCAGCTGTTTTCGGTTGTTGGACATCGGCTTCAAGAAAAGCAGCGCTGCCAGTATTTGAAAAAGAAAATGGATTGCTTTATTACCCAACGTTTTATGAAGGTCTAGAGCAATCAAAAAATGTTATTTACACCGGCCAAGAAGCAACGCAGCAAATTATCGATGGACTTAACTGGGTTGCTAAAGAAAAGAAGGCAAAAACATTTTACTTAATTGGATCAGATTATATATGGCCTAGAACGTCAATGAAGATTGCCCGTAAACATATTGAAAATGTTTTAGGTGGAACGGTTGTTGGTGAAGAATACAAACCGCTTGGTGATACGCAGTTTGGATCTGTTATTAATAAAATTCGTTTAAAGAAACCTGATGTTATTTATGCCGCTGTAGTAGGTGGCAGTAACGTAGCTTGGTTTAAACAGTTGAAAGCAGCAGGTATTACTTCGCAAAAACAGACGCTATTAACTATCTCTGTAACGGAAGATGAAGTGTTAGGTATCGGCGGTGAAAACCTTGAAGGCTTCTATTCAATTATGAAATATTTCCAAAGTCAGGATAACTCAAACAACAAAGCCTTCGTC
>CALBVI010000447.1 GCA_937969395.1 uncultured Spongiibacteraceae bacterium
ATAGGCATTTTCTGCCATAGGCTAATGGCTAGTTTAAACTTCGGGTTGTCAGGCTTGAGTTGAGGTAGTTCTTGGTTTTCGTTAAGCCAGTAATACCAGTAGTGCTGAACGGGTTTAGCTCCCCACTGCTTTTTAAAGCGATAGGTGTTGGCGTCTTTTGTTGAACGACCAAAATCAAAGAAATCATATTTTTCACGGATAGCAAAGCTTAATACCTCCCAGTATAGCTGCATGTTTATACTTAAGGGGTTTGCTTCTTTGAGCGTTGATGCCCATGGTATTTCTAGCATGTCCCTGTAGCCTAGTAAAAAAGCAGCGGCAACCGGGTTTTGGTTAAGTTTGATAATGACAATAGTGGCTTGCTTTGGGTGTTGTTCTAGAATATTAGTAAAGAACGACTTGCTATATACCGGTGTTCCCAAATCACGCATATTACGAGCAAATACAGTATAAAAGTCATTGAGTAGATCAAGACCGCCAATATGCGCGCTGGTATTTTCCTTTTGAGCGCGCTTTATTTGAGCGCGAATCTTAGTACCTAACTCCACATCGAGTTCATTGGTTGTTTTGGGTAGCGGCCTGAGCATTGATACCTTATCAGTGGTTTTGGGCCAAGTATTCAATGCTGAATGCGTCGTGCGAACTTCTAAATGAGAGCAGTTTTCAGAGCTATAAAACTCGCTGGCAGCGACTAATAACTTATCAGCAATAGATGAGCTATTTGCGAGAACTCCGCCGTAATTGAAGTAAGGAACAGAGACCGCAAAGTCACCAAATAAACGGCTAGTTAACCGTGTTGTGGGCAATATGCCAACAATGTTGCCTTGATGATAAGCTGCAAAGTAATAGCTTCGATGACCGAATGATTTTGCAATAAGTGCGCGCCAGCTGTATTGATGGTATAGGCAGGCGTTACTTTTGCTGGTGATATATTCATCCCAAGCATGAGCTGCGTCATCATGAATTTGAATAATGCTGATATCGTTTATTACAATGCTGGCATCATGCTCTTCGCTAGCAGAAAATTGTAGTGGCTGTTTTTCTATTTCACCGATATCGGGTGTCGCGAACCATTGTTTAAGCGTGTTTTCTTGGTGCTTTTTTTGTTCGACGAGCTGATTGAGCTGAGTAGAGATGTCTTGCATTTGTTGCTTGAGCTCAGAAACGGCAGTGTTATCACCTTTGGCTTCTTTGAAGGATTTTGAGCATAGCTGCTTTTGTGTTTTGACGGCTTTTATATCGCGTTGTATTTGCTGTAGCGTTTTTGCATTGTTGATGATTTTGGAGCTGTCAGTGCACTGTTCTAAGCTGCCCCAGCGTTCTGCAATAGCTTGCTCTGGGTTCTTTACAATAGTTTTAACTTCCATGATTCAGCTGATCTAACTCTTTAGTGGTTGATATTGTTGTTTGGCTAAGGCTGTTTGAAACTGAGCTGAAATTAAAATCTTCTAATAGTTGTTCTAATCTAGCTTGGCAGCGATGAAGATTAGTATAGTGTCTAAAGTTCGAAAGCCACCCTGCGCCTGGTATTTTGGGTTGTTCTGGGTCTATTTCCCAAGGGTGTAGATAAAACATCTGTGGGCGAGATTGATTCAAGCTGGCGCGATCAAATAACCATCGGCTCAATTGATAAGGATACTGTCTGAAATAACCGCCGCCAGCAGCAGGTATAGATTGCCCGAGCACTTTTGCTGTCGTAAGTGGAAATTCAGTAATGCTATGCCCATTGGTAGTAATGATTTGATAAGGCTCACGTGGGCTGTCTGGAATACCGTAGCGATCATGATGGACGGGGAAAATACTAGAGTCCCAAGTAAAGCCCAAATCGCCTAATATGTCTAAGGCCCATAGTGATTGGCGGGTTATAGAATAACTTGCTGCCCGATAGCCTGTGACAGGTGTTTGAATGATATCTTCTAAAATTTGTTTAGATTTTGCAGTTTCTTCTCTAAATACTTCAGGTGTTTGTTGATAAATCAATTGGTGACTGTAGCCGTGAGAGGCAACTTCATGTCCTTGTTGATGGATAGCCTGAATAAGTTCAGGATGTCTTTCTGCAACCCAGCCCAAAACGAAAAAAGTGGCTTTAATATTTTTTTGATCAAAAAGAGATAGTAGTTTTTCAGTGTTATTAACAACACGTGATGGCCACTGTTCCCACTGGTCTGGTGATATTACTTTTCCAAAAGCAGAAACTTGGTAGTAATCCTCCACATCAATTGTCATTGCGTGAGTTATGGTTGAAGGGTATTCTGCATTTTTGTTATCTGTCACGATGTTGTCCATGTGCGTACTTGTTATATAAGTAATTGGTTGTGGATAAGTCCTAAGGAGAGGTTCTATTAATACCAGAACAAGCCGCCAATTATACACTTGCCTATTGCTTACTTCCCCTGTTTTGTTAATTATGCCGTTTTTTACTACGTTGCAGAGTTTGCATCAAAAATGGAGTGAGGGTAACGGTAGTTATTCGCATGGTTATATCTTAATTTTGGTGGCGGCCTACCTTCTTTATCACAGAGTCCGTGCATGGCCTGAAACTGTAGAGCTTAGGCCTTGTTATTGGTTTTTAGGTTTAAGTCTTGGTTGCGTATTTGTCTGGTTGGTTGGTTTTGCAACACAGGTACAGTTGCTAGAGCAAATGGCAGTGCCTGCTTTGCTGTGGACCTGGGTTGGTGTGGTTTTTGGTTGGCGCGCTGCGCTGCATTTAGTGCTTCCTTTCCTGCTTTTGTATTTGGCGATCCCACTTTGGGAATTTTTGTTGCAACCTCTTCGGGCTGCAACCGTAGGTTTTTCTCAGTTTTGGCTTGAATTGATGGCGATACCTGCATTGATCGACGGGTTTGTCATCACCTTGCCTACAGGTATTTTAGCTGTTGCTGGCGGCTGTGCTGGGCTTAATTATCTGTTGGTGGCGTTAGTGATTGGAACCGTCAACAGCTTACTTGCATTTAATCGGATGAGATATCATTTGGTCGCTATAGGTCTGGTGGCGGCTTTTGCCTTACTTGCAAATTGGGTTAGGGTTTTGTTGTTAGTTTTGATTGCATATTATTCCGATATGGAAAGCTCTTTGGTGAAGGAACATGGAACCTTTGGGTGGTTGGTGTTTGGTGTTTTTATGATGCCTTACTTTTTATTAATCCATAAATATGAATCAAAAATAGTACCTAAAGCTTCAGCTGTTAATAATAAGAATGCTGTTAGAAAAGAAGTAAGATTGCCGATTGTGTCTGGAGGCATGACTGTAGCATCGGCTGTCATCATCGTTTGTATTGGTGTTGTGCCCTTGTGGGCTAAAAAGCAATCGGTAACAACCGAAAGTACGGGGACTGGTGTCTTGAGCCATTTAAGCTCTGCTGGATTTGAGCTGATGTCTAGCGGTGACTTTTGGGTTCCAGATTATGAAAATTACGATGTACTTGAAAGTTACGCTACAAATATCGATGGTGTGCGTTATGAGGCGGTTGCCCTAACGTATTTGAACCAGTCACAAGGTAAAGAACTGATTTATTATAAAAATGCCTTGGCGGGTGAGTATAACCTGAGGCATTTAGAGTCGACACAGACTAACGCTGTAACAATGAATCGGTCAGTCATTCGGGTCAGGGGGGAGTGGCGAATGGTCTGGTGGAGCTATAAGGTGGGCGAGCATTTGGTTGATTCACAGCTTGCAGCTAAGTTATGGCAGCTCCCTGCATTATTTCAGGGCGAGAGTCAGGCCTCGCTTATTGCATTGTCGAGAGTTTGTCCTGCGCAGCGCTGCGAAGTATT
>CALBVI010000448.1 GCA_937969395.1 uncultured Spongiibacteraceae bacterium
GGGGTCCGGATGTTTCCAGTCAAATGCAAGACATAATCGACAGTGAAGTCGGTAGTTTAAGCCAAGGTCAAATACCCTACCCAGTAGTGTTTGACCTTGGTAATTATGTATACAGGATGCTAGACCCACTTCAGCTTCAACAAAAGCGCGTTCATCTAGAAAATAATTTCGCCACGTTTATATGCGCCGGCGATCATGGCGTGGTTATTGATTACGATGATGCTGCTTCTAATCCAGAATATTGCCGAATAAGTAAGTTAAGCATTACTGGAGCAAAAAGCCATGGAATCCACGCTAAGGCCGCTCACTATTTTGAGATGGAGCACGTTAACTGTTACAAAAACGGTGGTGACGGAATATTAATCGAGGGTGCTGTAGAGCCCAGAACTAATCGCGTAAATTGTCACTATAATGGCGGGTATGGATACCGTGAAAAGACGTATATCAAAACCTACAACAAAGGCGAGAATACAACCAATCCCATACTGGTAAGAAAGTCAGACCATAGGAACCTTCAGGCGACCGGCAACGTACTCGTAGGGATAGCTTCATGGGAATCCCATAACGCGACATTTGACACTCCGACTGTTCAATTAAACGGTGGTGACAGAAATACTAATACTGAAGGCGTTGGTATACAGCTTCATTCAACGCTAAGCGCAGAAATAAGAACACCTTACACAGAGCTTCATAATACAGATATTCAGATAACCGACGAGAAGCACGAGTACGCCAGCAGAGTGGCTGCTATTACCGGTAGAAATAGAGTGTTTGGGGGGATGATGGGGGGTCAGTTCATTAAAGGGAAACGGCCTTTAAATATTGATGTCGATAGCTTCGGAACCTCGATCGACAATATACGTTTAGGCGGCCATTTAAAAATTAGCGGTCGGTCAAGGAATACTGTTATTGGGCATGCTGTGGAGATAAGGGGGCGCGTAAATAATTCAGGTATAGGGACAAACGACCTTCGATGAGAATAGTTTGCCCCGCCAGTAGTCTTATCGTCAATGAGCGACACGCTGGAATATTCTATGGCCCGCTACCTTGTAGATGAGCCGCAAGCAACTCATCACTGGGCGCCGAATACTCTGTCTAACCAGGAAGTAGACAACATGGCCCATCTGGTCCTGCGGCCTAAGGTTCATCATTGAAAAGAAGTTAACAGAGCCTGCTAATTAAGGCCAAAAAAAGAGTTACTAAACAAATAATGAGCAGCTACTACAGAAAAAAGAATTCAAGCAGAGCGATCGTAAAAGACAAATGCATTTCTATCTGTTCGCCCGCGGCGTCAAATGATGAAGATATAAGCATTTACTACTGCGCAGGCGAGATATTGCCTAGATCGCTTTCGAGCTCTGTTGTGGTATGTCTAGTTGATGAGACAGAGGTATCCGTGGAGCCGGGTGATTCTGTGCCGCAGAAGATTAACGGTTTCGTGCTAATTGACCCAGTTAGTAAGAAGCCTAAATATGTACCGGGAAAGCTTCCAACGGTAAAGCCCGTACAGCTAGAAACTGTTTTGGAGATGTATTGCGCGGGTGACCAGTTACCGCAGGGCATGATAAGCAAAGTGGATATATGCCTTTTGGATGGCTCTGATGTTTGCCTAGGGCCTATGGATATGGTTCCCGAAAATATCAATGGCTGGATTAGCTTTGATGAGGTTTCTTTTAGGGCTAAGTATGTTCCAGGCAAATTTCCAGATCGAGTTCGAAGCGATCTAGAAATAATCAGCCTGATAGAGAATAACCTTCCAGCGGACGAAGTTCGTACAGATGAACAGATTAAGCAGATATTCAATGTCTGCATTGATCTATTGCCGGTTGATCAAGTTAGAACAGATGCTGAAATAATAGCACTGATAAACAGTATCGTTGGACAGCTTCCAAATACCGACACTGTCAGATCAGATTCTGAGATTAAGGCTATTGCGCAGGCCTGTATTAACCTACTCCCTGACGACCAGGTGCGCACGGATCTAGAAATTAACGCTCTGGCTAAAGCAGTGGTGCAGCAATGCTTTGATGATTTGCCTTCAGATCAAGTACGCTCAGACGCCGAGATTAAAGCAATATCAGAACAGTGTTTTAATTCGCTAAGCACACAGTTTTTGACAGCCTCGGAAATCTACACCTACATCGAAGAGCAGCCGGATGGCGTGCGAACCGATGCGGAAATTGAAGCGCTGGCAAAGGTCATCACGCAGTCTTGTATTGATAATTATAACTTTCAAGATACCGACACTGTAAGAAGCGATCTTGAGATTCAAGCGATATCAAAGCAGGTATTTCAATCTTGTATCGCTTTATTGCCGGATGACGAGACACGCACAGACGTAGAGATTCTGGCTTTAGCTAAGCAGACATTTAACGAATGCATTACGAACTTTAGTTTTGACGGTATAGATGAGGAGCAGGCATCTGCTATATCAAAGACCACATTCCTTTCATGTATTTACGAATACGTTAGATCAGACGCGGAATTAAATGCGTTTATTGCTAATTACATCGACATGATCCCTGATGTGGATGCGCCACGCACAGACGCGGAGATTAACGCGCTTGCCAAGACAGTTACACAAGCCTGTATAGACGATCTGCCAGCCGATCAAGTACGAACCGACCAAGAGATTAAGGCAATTGTAGAGGCGTGTATCGAGCTGCTACCTGCCGACCAGGTGCGCACCGATGCGGAAATTAACGATTTAGCGAAAACAGTGGCTCAATCATGCATTGATCTTTTGCCGGCCGACCAGGTTCGTACCGATACAGAAATTAATACGTTAATTCAGGAAGCGCTAAACGATTTTGGCAGTATTAGGACAGATGCAGAGCTCAAGGTATTTGTGCAGGATTGTTTCGAAGCGAACCCTGTAACGCCTCGAACAGATGCAGAGATCGAGTCAATATCAAAAGTAATAGCTCAGGCCTGCATTGATTTACTGCCGGCTGATCAAGTGCGTACTAATGCCGAAATCAAGGCGATCGCACAGGCTTGCATTGATCTTCTACCGCCTGACCAAGTTAGAACAGATTCTCAAATCAAGGCTATTGCAGAAACATGCATAAACGCTAACCCAAATATCG
>CALBVI010000449.1 GCA_937969395.1 uncultured Spongiibacteraceae bacterium
TTGCTGGAGCCACACTGTTGCCGATAAACGCCGAGGTTCCTGCGCCAGTCATAATGATACGCAAGTTATCCTTATTAAGGATTGGGTCTAAAAAGGCATCTATAGTTGACCGTTGCTCATTAAGCAGCTGTAGCGTTTTGCTCCAAGCAGTAGGTTGCTGTCTGATTTCAAGCGCGGTCCAGTAAGCACCCTGTTGTTTCAGTTGCGCTTCGGAATAATCTAGATATTTCGTCTGCATATTATTGTCCTTTATAACGCTGAGTTGCTGTCTTGATAGCAAGCGGCTGAGTATTGTTTTAACACTTCTGAGATTTTATGAAAAATAAGTTCTTTAGTGTCGATGTTTATTTGTTTGGCCATTACTGCTTGATATTGAGCCGGCATAAATTGACTCAAAAGCGTCAGTGATGGCGGGGTTTTATCAAGATTGCTAATAAGTTTTTCAATTGCTGCTTCTACTTCTGGCACCGGCCAGTAGTAGCGAATTCTATCGCTGAGACTGTATTGGCAGTCCAGTGATTGTCGATTTTCGTCGCAATAATATTTTTGCCAATACTCAGGATTGTCGTCCATAGCTTTCAGTAGAGTAGCTTTGAGTTTTGAGCGCTGATTCTCTTCGATTAATTCTTGCTCGATAAAATCTAAAGCCCAAAATGCTTCTCTCATCGCAAATGTTAACCACGGACCTACTTTTAGTATCGCAAAATGGCCTTTAACTAAATCAGCTAGATGGGCTGCTGATTGATAGTCGGTAGAGTGTGCTTCAAAGACGATATTAGCTTGCGCTTCAACAAATCGGCTAAGATCGGTAGCTGCTTCAGGTTGAAAGGCTATGATCTTATGGTGATCGAATTCAACACCCGGCTGTACGACTAGTCCGATGACGCGTTGCCATGCCGCTTCTAATCCTTTATCAGTAAAAGCTTTATGATGAATGCTTAAGGTTTCTGTTGCCGCCGCTACAGAGGTAAGTGCTAGTTCTTCTAAATCTTCATGGGCGCCGCCAGGTACAGGAACTTCTGTTCCTACAATATAAACGGGAGGTTCACCGCCTACTTCCTGCCATGTAGCTTCGGCGACTGCGCATAATCGTGCAGCTCGCTCGGCCACTACGTTATCACCAATCGGTGTAGGGTCGTCTGCGCATGACATAGAACAATCTAAATGAATTTTTTTAAAGCCTGCTGCAACATACTGCTTGATAAGTACATCCGACTTATCCATGGCCTCAGCCGCAGGTAAGTGCTGCCAGCAATTTGGACCTAGGTGATCGCCACCGAGAATAATTTTATCCGCAGCTAGGCCTACTTTGTCTGCTATTTGAAGAACTGTGTCGCGAAAGCCGCTGGGCTGCAGACCGGTATAGCCACCATCTTGATTGACTTGATTCGAGGTTGATTCTAATAAAACCATCTCTTGCGATTGAAGTGCGTGGCGCAATGCCGCTTCAATAACGAGAGGGTGTGATGAGCAAACAGAGTAGAGGCCAACGGCCTTTCCTTGCTTGTGGTCTTTAATAATATCTATGAGTGCTTTCAATTGAATTTATCCGTCGTTATCATTTCTTTTAGAAATTAAATGAAACATGATTTTGAGTAGTATGAAATATAATTTTAGATATGTAAATGGCTTTATGTTTCGTTTTTAGGTTTTTATGCCGTTATTGCAATAAATTCTTTCGTTTGGTTGTTTGTTTTTTGTATTTTTGTTTCGTTTTGGTTTTTTGTTGGTGGAAGTGTGTGTTTTTTGTGTTTTTTTCTTGACATTGGTTTCGTATGGCTTCAGTGTGAAATCAGTCAATGCTGAGAGTTGATCGAATTACAACCAAAAACAAGTTGAGGTGAGGTATGTCTAGAGAGATAAGAAATAAATTTACGAAAACCGCACTTTCAGTTGCGGTTTCATTAGTAGCTGGAATTAATACTGTAAATGCGCAGGAAGAGAATGCTGAAACGTTATTAGAGGAGGTTGTTATAACTGGTGTTAGAGCTAGTTTGTCGCAATCTCTAGATGTTAAGCGTGATGCTCGGGCTATGCTTGATTCAATTCGTCCTGAAGAATTGGGCCGTTTTCCTGATGATAATGTTGCTGACTCTTTATCTCATATCCCTGGTATTACTGTTAGTCGTACCCGTGGCGGTGAAGCTGATTATGTCAATATTCGAGGTTTAGGGCCTGAATTTAGTGTGGTCACTTTGAATAACCGAGTTCTTGCGACTGATGATAGCGGTCGAAATTTTGCTTTTGATGTACTTCCCTCTGAAATGATTAGTGGAGCAGATGTTTGGAAGAGTGTAGAGGCTAAGCATATCGAGGGCAGTATTGGTGGTACGGTAGATTTGAAATCAGTTCGTCCGTTAGATCAACCTGGTATGCATGGAACTGTTTCTGTTAGTGGCGATTACAATTCACTTTCAGAAGAAGTCGGTAACAAGATTACTGGTGTATTCAGTAACTCCTTTGCAGATGATACCTTTGGTATTGTCGTTGGCTTGACTTCAGATTCGGGTACTGAGCGTGCTGATGATATGTTCGATAATTATTTCTTTGGTGTGTCTGATGAGCTTAATTACGATGTGGATGGTGACGGTACTATCCAGAGTGATGAAGAAAATTTAGTCGCTCCTGGTTCTTACGCTCTGGGTTCTTATGCTACAGAGTTTAAAAGAACTGGCCTGACTTCCGCTATTCAGTGGCAGCCATCTGAGCGTTTGGAAATTGTTGCCGATATCTTAGTGACTAAGCTTGAGGCCGATGCTACTGGTTTTACTCAATCTTTTTATATGGTTGATGAAAGTGACGCTCAGGATCGTTG
>CALBVI010000450.1 GCA_937969395.1 uncultured Spongiibacteraceae bacterium
TGTGTTGGCCGGGAGTGGTTAGATACGGTAAGCACTTTCGATTTCAGTGATATTGGTGTTGTTGTGAATGCCCTAAGCTTTGAGTGTTTAGAGCAGGGTGCGGATGAATCTTTGATCGATGATTTATCAACGTTGTCGCAAGCGTGTAATCAGGCTGGAATCGCGATAATTCATCTGTCTAGCAGCCAAGTTTTCGACGGTGCAGAAGAAAAACGAAAGAGCGAAACTGATGACGTTATACCGACGGGTGACGTGGGTGTGTTATCGGGACGAATGGAGGTGTTGGTTGCAGACCTGTGTCGTCAGTCTCTTATTTTACGAACGGGGCCATTATTCAGTGCTCAGGGTGATAATTTATTAACGCGTTTGCTGCGTCAATTTGAAAGTGGTCAATCGGTATTGTTGTCTAAAAAGGGGAAAAACTGCCCTGTGCATACCATGGATTTGGCTAGGGTGATTTCAGCTATTATTGATCAGCTGAGCTGTGTGGAACTATCTTGGGGAATCTATCATTATTGCAGCTCCGATTCGACGAGCAGCTATCAATTTGGTGAGACAGTATTAGCTGTCGCTTCTCAGTATGTGGCTGCAGACCAGCCGTTAATTATTGAGCAGGTGGAACTTGATGATAATAACTGGTCACTGCCGCAATTGGATTGTGAAAAAATATTTCATACTTTTGGTATCAAACAGTTGCCATGGCGAGCATTTATTACTCCCACGGTAAAAGAAGTCTTCGGCGAAAGTTAGTTTTTATTTAAGAGGTGGGATATGGGAAAGAATACAACAGCTGAGCGCGAGAGTGTTTCAATAGCGGTATTGACCGTGTCTGATTCACGTGATGAAACAACGGATACGTCCGGACACTATTTAGTTGAAAGCGTTAAGCAGGCTGGCCACCGTTTAGCGGATAAAAAAATTGTTATTGATGACGTCTATAAAATTCGCGCGGTTATTTCTCAGTGGATAGCTGATGAGTCAGTCAATGCGATATTAGTCACTGGCGGTACTGGTTTTACCAGCCGCGATTCAACACCTGAAGCGGTCAGTGTGTTATTTGATAAAACCATTGATGGTTATGGCGAGTTGTTTCGTTATTTATCTTACCAAGAAATTGGTACATCGACGGTTCAATCACGTGCGGTTGCTGGGTTGGCGAACGAAACCATTATTTTTTGTATGCCTGGATCGACCGGGGCTTGTAAAACTGCGTGGAGCAAAATTATTTGTGAGCAGCTGGAGAGTACCCATCGTCCTTGTAATTTTGTCGGCGTTTTGAAAACTCGCGCGCAGCAGCTTTAAATAAGCCATTCGGTAAGCGTATTAAACGGTCTATAAAACCTGCCGCTTTATTTTTTACATTCTTATTTTGGTCTTTTTATTGTGCAGAAAAATATGACTAAATCATTGATGCCGGTCGATCAGGCGATTGAAATTATTCTCGCCAAGGTTAAATCGGTTACCGACATTCAGTCAGTGTCTTTATTAAATGCTTTGGGAAGGGTTTTAGCTGAAGATCAAGTATCAACGATTGATGTTCCGCCATTAGACAATAGTGCAATGGATGGTTACGCGCTGCGTTTTGACGATATAGCTGAGCAGCGGTTGACGGTGTCACAGCGGATTGCTGCAGGTGAAGTTGCCCAGCCCTTAGTTGCAGGTACTGCTGCGAGAATCTTTACTGGCGCGTCTATTCCTGTGGGTGCTGATACAGTAGTGATGCAAGAAAATGTTGCGGTGCATGATGACGGGATTGAAATACTTCATTCGGTAAAGCGCGGTCAAAATATTAGACCCCGTGGGCAAGATATTCGCCGAGCCAGCTGTGTGTTATCTAGAGGCGAGCAGCTGCGGCCTCAAGAGATAGGTTTGCTAGCGTCAATTGGGGTAGAGCAGGTAAACGTTTTTCGCCGATTAAAAGTAGCGGTTATGTCTACTGGCGATGAGTTAGTTGAGCCGGGACTGCCGTTAACTGAAGGGCAAATCTATAACTCAAATCGTTATACGTTAAGTGCACTGTTAATGGCCTTGGGTTGTGAGGTCATCGATGGTGGCATTGTAAAAGATGATTTTTCGTCGACGTGTGATCAATTAAAAACGTTAGCAAGTTCGGCTGATGTCATTATCTCTTCAGGTGGCGTTTCAGTCGGAGAGGAAGATCATGTTAAGGCTGCCGTTGAGTCGATGGGAGATTTATCGCTATGGAAATTGGCGATTAAACCAGGTAAACCATTGGCTTTTGGCGATGTGGCTGGCACGCCGTTTTTTGGTTTGCCGGGTAATCCCTCTTCAGTTTTTGTTACTTTTTGCTTGTGTGCGAGGCCTTATTTGCGAGCGATGCAAGGTGTAGAAAATTTTGAGCCGATCTTCACTCGTGCTACAGCTGCTTTTGATTGGTTGCGGGCTGGGAGTCGGCAAGAATATTTGCGTGCGCAAGTGGTGGATGGAAAAGTAACGTTGTTTAATAATCAAAGTTCTGGTGTGCTGGCTTCAGCGAGCTGGGCTAATGCCTTAGTGGTTGTTCCTATTGGCGGCACGGTCACTGCTGGTGATGATGTTGGTGTGGTGATGATGAGTGAGTTAGGTTGTTGACTTTTTCTGGTGGGATTTCATTGGTAGGGATTAGTTGGTGGGGGCTGGTTGGTAGGGGTTGGTAGAACTTTGTTAATAGATTAATAATTATTGTGAATAAAAAAATGCCGCTGCTTGGAGTTCAAAGCAGCGGCATTTTTGATTTAGGCTTTATTAATTAAACCTGCATCGGTATAAGCGTTTTAGCTGTCGTAGGCTTGGAACACTAAGCTGGCGTTAGTGCCGCCAAATCCGAAGCTATTAGACATAGCGCGTTTAATGGTAACGTTGTCCTTGCGCTCGCGAACAATATTAAGTTCGGCGGCGGCAGGGTCAAGCTCTTCAATATTGGCAGATGCGCAGATAAAGTTATTTTTCATCATTAAGATGGTATAAATCGCTTCCTGTACACCTGTTGCGCCTAGAGAGTGGCCCGTCAATGATTTGGTTGAGCTGATCATCGGTGATTTACCACCAAAGGCTTGAGTGATGGCTTTAAGTTCTTGGATGTCGCCAGCAGGTGTTGATGTGCCGTGTGAGTTAATATAATCCAGTGGGCCGTCAACGGTTGAGAGCGCTTGCGCCATACAGCGTATAGCGCCTTCGCCGCTAGGTGCAACCATATCGTAGCCGTCAGAGTTGGCACTGTAGCCTACTAGTTCAGCATAAATTGTGGCGCCGCGAGCTTTGGCGTGCTCAAGTTCTTCGACAACAACCATGCCACCGCCGCCAGCGATAACAAAGCCGTCTCGGTTAGCGTCATAGGCGCGGGATGCTTTTTCGGGAGTGTCATTGTACTTAGTTGATAGCGCGCCCATGGCATCAAACAGGCAGCTTTGTGACCAATGCTCTTCTTCGCCGCCACCAGCAAAAACAACATCTTGTTTGCCCAACTGAATTTGCTCCATTGCTGCGCCGATGCAGTGAGCGCTAGTGGCGCAGGCGGAGGAGATTGAATAGTTAACACCTTTGATTTTAAACGGTGTAGCAAGACAGGCTGAGACAGTGCTGCTCATCGTCTGGGTAACGCGGTAAGGGCCAACGCGCTTGATGCCGCGTTCGCGCATAATGTCACCAGCTTCTAATAAATTAGATGACGATGCACCACCTGAACCGGCAATGATACCCGTGCGGGGATTGGATACTTGCTCTTCAGTCAGCCCTGAATCATCAATAGCCTGTTGCATCGATACATAGGCAAAAGCGGCTGCATCGGCCATAAAGCGTAGTTGTTTGCGATCAATTTTTTCTTTCAGGTCAATCTCTATTGAGCCAGCAACATGGCTGCGAAAACCCATTTCTTTGTAGGTTTCCTGAAGTTTAATACCTGACTTGCCTTCTTTGAGTGATGTCAGAACTGTGTCTGTGTCGTTACCAATACAGGAAACTATACCTAGGCCGGTGATTACAACGCGTCTCATATTTTACCTCGTTCGCAAACTTGTCAGTGTTCAATTTTATTAGTTTAATTTTATTAGTTTAACGCTACTGTTGAGTCTACGTGCAAAACAATAAAGCGTGTAAAACAATAATTAGAAGTTAATATTCTCTGGCTTAAATAAACCCACTCGAAGGTCTTTGGCGGTATAAATCACTTTGCCGTCAACGGCTACTGTACCATCAGCAATCCCCATAACCAGCTTGCGTTCAATAACGCGTTTTAAGGTAATGGTATAGGTCACTAGCTTTGCAGTGGGTAGAACTTGGCCGGTGAACTTGATTTCGCCAGAACCTAATGCGCGACCGCGACCAGGATTACCGCGCCAGCCAAGGTGAAAGCCAACAAGTTGCCACATAGCATCGAGGCCTAGGCAGCCGGGCATCACTGGATCGCCTTTAAAGTGACAATCAAAGAACCAAAGGTCGGGATTGATATCCAGTTCAGCGATGATTTCGCCTTTACCATTAGCGCCGCCTTCTTTGGTGATGCTGGTGATACGATCAACCATAAGCATGTTATCAACGGGAAGTTGGGCGTTACCTTCACCGAATAATTCGCCGTGACCACAGGCGATGAGTTCTTCTTTGGTAAAAGAGTTTTGATTAAGCGCTGGCATAAATTGATTCCGGTATAGCTAACAGTCCGTGGATGACATGAGTCTGTGATCGGCTATTGTAATCGATGCCTGTGTTGCAAGGCAATTATTGCGACTTTTAACATATTGATTGTGCTGGGAATATTGCTTGGCATAGGCTAGCATTACCATCGTTATTGTCATGCTGGACCAGATGGACCAATAGATAAGTTATTTTTTATGCTTTCTTATTACTAGGAAAAGATTCCACTATGTTAATCCCTGTTTTACTGTCGGGCGGAGTTGGTAGTCGTCTATGGCCTTTATCTCGAGAATTAAGCCCCAAACAATTTATTCCCCTTAACGGCACTTTGAGTTTGATGGAGCAAACCTTAGAGCGATGTCAGTCCCTTATTGGTGCAGTTGATCCCATTTTGGTGTGTAACGAAGCACACCGTTTTATGGTGGCTGAGCAGCTGAGAAGCCTTCAGTTGACATCCAGTTCAATTATTCTTGAGCCTGTTGGCAGGAATACAGCGCCTGCTGTAGCTGTAGCTGCGTTCAGTGCGGTTCAGCAAGATAAAGACGCTGTTATGCTGATTATGCCTGCTGATCATGCGATTAGAGATGTGGATGCTTTTGCCGCTTCGGTTGATCAAGGTCTTGCTCAGGCACAAGCCGGTAAATTGGTTACTTTTGGCATTGTACCCGAGTCACCTGAAACCGGTTATGGCTATATTCGTCGAGGTGGCAAAGAAATTGCTGGTTGTTTTGATATTGCAGAGTTTGTAGAAAAGCCGCCATTAGATGTGGCTGAGCAATATGTGGCCAGCGGTGATTATTATTGGAATAGTGGTATGTTTTTACTGGGGGCTCAGGTTTATTTGGATGAGCTGGAAGCGTTGTCCCCTGAAATGTATACACAGGCCAAGGCATCTTTTGACAATGCTAAGTGCGATATGGATTTTGTGCGCTTGGACGTAGAGGCCTTTGAGCTGTGTCCAGACGATTCTATTGATTACGCTGTGATGGAAAAAACAGCCAAAGGCATGGTAGTACCGCTTTCCTGTGGTTGGAATGACGTTGGTGCTTGGTCAAGCCTTTGGGATGTCAATGAAAAAAATGAGCAGGGTAACGTCACCAAAGGTGATGTCATTGCTCATCAAACTAATAACAGTTATATCCACAGTAGTTCGCGTTTGGTAACTACTTTGGGGGTCGATAATTTAGTCGTAGTTGAAACCGCTGATGCATTATTGGTGGCAAGTAAAGATAAAGTGCAGGATGTTAAATCTATTGTAAATGCGCTGAAGGCTAGTCAGCGCGATGAGGTACATGCTCATAATAAGGTTTATCGCCCTTGGGGGTCTTACGAGTCATTAGTGGTTACAGAGCGTTTTCAAGTTAAGCGTATTATTGTCAGTCCTGGGGCGCAGCTATCTTTACAGCTACATCACCATCGAGCAGAGCATTGGATTATTGTTAGTGGTACAGCAGAGGTTACCTGTGGCGAAACTATCTCTATGTTGAGTGAGGATCAGTCAACTTATATTCCATTGGGTACTAAACACCGTTTGATGAATCCAGGGGTGATCCCTTTGGAATTGATAGAGGTGCAAACGGGCAGTTATTTGGGCGAGGACGATATTGTGCGGTTTGATGATGTTTATGGCAGGGTCAATTAATTTCGTGATGCTAGGTTGGGCGATTCACAAATTAAGCTAATTAATAAAATAAAGGGTATTAAAGAATGATTAATAAATGTTTGTTTCCTGTTGCCGGTTACGGTACTCGCTTTTTACCTGCGACTAAATCAATGCCGAAAGAAATGTTACCAGTAGTGAATAAGCCCTTGGTTCAATACGGTGTAGAAGAGGCAATCGAAGCCGGTATGAATCAAATGGCAATGGTGACGGGGCGTGGTAAGCGCGCCATTACCGATCATTTTGATATTAGTTATGAGTTAGAAAATCAAATCGCGGGCACAGAAAAAGAAGTTTATCTAGAAAGTATTCGCAGCGTGCTTGATCAGGCGTGTTTCACGATGACTCGCCAACGTGAGATGAAAGGTTTAGGCCATGCGATTTTAACCGGCGAGACGTTAATCGGTAATGAGCCTTTTGCTGTCGTGTTGTCTGATGATTTATGTCTTAACGATGGTGATGGTGTTCTGACGCAGATGGTTAAGCTTTATAAGCAGTTTCGATGCAGTATTGTTGCTATTCAAGAAGTGCCCGCCGATCAAACTGAAAAATATGGGGTGATTTCTGGTGAAGCTTTGAAAGATGGTTTGTACCGTGTTGATGACATGATTGAGAAACCTAAGCCTGAAGATGCGCCGTCTAACTTAGCTATTATTGGTCGC
>CALBVI010000451.1 GCA_937969395.1 uncultured Spongiibacteraceae bacterium
TTTCGGCCATGGAGTGTTCCAGACCCACGATCCCAAACACCATCAGATGTGAACACATTGGCAAGCCCCTCCGCATCGTTACGACTTCGGTAAAGTGCATAATCGTTCTCAGCTTGCTTACAAGCAACGATAATATCTACCTTTTCACTTTGACTAAGGGCTTCATCGGCCAGTAACGTGACACTTTTGGATAAAAGAAAGAGTAAAGAAAGCAAAGAAACTTTCCACATTCGCATAACATTATTTCCTAATAATCAATTTTAACGTCGTCCAATTTTTGGGTCACGATGGTTCTTGCCAAACATTTGGTGGGCGAGGACGTAAGGGGGGCTCGCACTGATTTGTAATAAAATCGTAGCTTTCTTTATAAGCTTTAATTCTGTTAATCGTCCAAGATTCGGTGAGAAATTTAGGGTCATGCACAGTTGTTGTTATCTTTAAGTGAGAGCCATGGACTGGATCTTCTACACGACTAAAGACTTCCGTTACTCTAGCTTGATTGCTTAGTGGCCGACCACGATGACCACTTGCATTTGCTGCTAAATTCACTGTTTCAATGATAAGGGTCTCACCTTCATATCGAGCAATCGAGTCACCAAGATGTGTGCGAATACCTGACACGGGTAATTCATCATCAAAAAATATCGCGCGTTTGCTGCCGTATTCTTCATATTCAATAGTTATATGATCCGGATATTGAACTATCTTTTGGCCATGAGGTGTGTAACCACCTTGGCGAACTAGGCCAGGAGGATCACAAAAAACCTGAGGGTCGGTAACGATGTCCCAAGCTTCAAGTGCCATCAAACCCACCTCGTTATACGGAATCGAAGGATCAAAAGCATCCGGTGCGTGATCATGTTCAGGGCTTGTACTTTTTGAAGTAGTACCAGTGAAATTTGGCTCACCGGTTGATAAACGCAGCGGGATAAAAAATGGAGGCCGAGCAGATATAGTCTCTTTTTCTGAATGCTGTGAATTGTCGTTGTTCGAAAAGGCATCATCTGGATTGGTATTGTCATCCAAAGTCGCCATTACTTTGCCATTCAATGAATCTAAGTATTCTATTTTATCCACCCAAACCATAGGTGAACCATCAATCGTCGCATCACCACTGATACGTAGAACATCACCAGATTTTAATGTCGACGCAGTCCAACCGTTGCGCCGAAAAACGCTAGCTGAGCCAGCCTCAGCCACCCAACTCGTTTTCGACCCATCTGGGTTTTCTACATCTAAATAAATCAATACGTGCGGATTTCTAAAACGAAACTCTGTAACGATGCCTTCCACGATCGATGTTTTATCGTTACGAAAGGTGGACATGGATGAGTGGTGCGCGTGGCTCAGATTAGATATTAATATCGCGCTTAGAAATAGGGTTAAGATCAACGTTATTTTATTCATTTGGCTCCTCTTATTATTCGTTATTACACATGATCGCTGTACTTACATTTCACTAAAGCCCCTTCAGTGAACATATCCGGGACCTCGAAATTTAGGGGTTATCTCCATTCGCGAAATTTTCCAGCCCTCATTCGTAAGCTTAAAGTTTGCTCGATACTCACTTGCAGCGGTAATACCATTCATTTGTATTGGCTTATCACCAGGCTGTATCCGGCGATCACCGTTTAAAATAATGGCATACGCCAACCCTGTAGCTTCAACATCGGATAAAACGCTGACATCACTCGTGGTAAACATAATCATATGCGCCTGATCTCCGTGTTCGGAGATATATGTTTGCAGATTCTCACGACCTTTAACGACACCCGAAGCACGTACAAACTCTCCATCTTCAGTAAAAGTTGAAGCAAAACCTTCGGGGTTTAAGTGGTCAATATTGATAGCATAGTCAGCAAACAGTTGATCACAGAGTACGGATATCTCTCGCTCAGCCCTAGAATTGGGCTCTACAGTCGCGGATAAGCAAACAGTTGACGCCAGGGTTAACAACAGAAGGGATAGCTTTTTAATATTCATTTTTGATAGTCCCATTGTATTTATTAGTCAGGTTTATTCGTTTCGAGCACTGGTTATTCAACACAGTTATACTCTTTTATTTCAGCATCAGGGTTCGATATCCAGTATTTTTGGAGCATGACAGGTTCGGTAAAAACCTCCGGATCTGTAGCTATTAGCTGATAATTGAGCCGACTACCTTCTTCAACGGGCGTAAACCTTTCGACCATAGTCATTTTTTCAGTTTGTGGCACACCCATCTGACTAAAATAGAGCCAGCTAATATTGCTCGTTTCGACCACTAGAGTTTCACTGTCCCAGTATCCTCTTGAAAAACCGAACTTAGAGTTTTCTATCGATACAGGATTTTCATCTGTCATGTGAATTGTGCGAACAGCGTCAAATTCTTCTAATCGAACAACAATTCTGTCTCCAAGATCAGTAAATTCCATAGCAAATGGCTGATCCATAATCATCGGCATTCCCTTACCCAAGCAATAGGAAGTCAAAGGATTATCCGTAGCCACGTGAAAATTTTTGACTGTATCGATTGCAAGCTCAGTTAGCGGATACCGCCAAACGAGATCAGCGTTGGCCGCCTCAGGAAAAATACCTTTGCTTTTTGGGTCACTG
>CALBVI010000452.1 GCA_937969395.1 uncultured Spongiibacteraceae bacterium
ATCAAAAACCTATATGACAGGGACAATGGCAATGGCTAAATCAGATTACTTGAATGCCAACAATTACCCTTTAGCACTATCAAATAACTAAACACACTGCTAGTGTTAGCTAATAAAAGCTTAGCAAGAGCAATATAAAAATAAAGCAACTCTTTTTTAGCATAAAAATACCTACTTATTAGGATAGTATGTACGAAATGCCTAGTTTCAATATCTAAGCTTCTCAACTATTGTTATCGTTTATATATTAGTAGACATGGAAAATGAACCAGGGAAAATTGACAACAGCTGACACTGATTTATTGGTACGCGCAGAGAAATTACGCCTTCTTTTCAATCATTTATTCCCGGCAGTACTCGTAAGTATATTTACCGGCATACTGCTGACTGCTGTTCTATGGCCGGTTCAAGACCATACTATCCTCATGCTGTGGTGCTTCTTTTTAATGGCAACAAGCGCTCTTCGATTAGTACTTTTTCTACAATACCGATTTAAAAACCCCACCCTAGAGCAAATGCTCAAGTGGGAAAAGCCATACATCTTCACCCTGCTCCTCTCCTCTACTATTTGGGGCTTAGGCTGTGTTCAACTCATGCCATTAGATTCGCCCAATCATCAATTAATTATTATGTATTTCCTGATGTGTCTCACCGGTGGCGCCATCTCTTCCTATTGGGCGCATCGAAGATTAATGCTAGCCGTGGTTGCAATCGTCATTACACCCGTCACTCTATGGATAATCACGCAGAACACCAGTAGTGCATCCATTATTGCACTTAGCTTTTGCGCCCTCACCCTACTTAGCTGCTTGGTATATTCCAGCAAAATAATGACCGATGCCATTACTCAAAATCTTTTAAAAAACTATGAATTAGCTCATGAAAAAGAGAAGGTTGAATACCTTGCCCGAAAAGATGAACTCACCGATTTATATAATCGCCGGGCCTTTTATGAACAGCTCATCGAAATTGGTACTTATTGCGAGCGCCATAATGAATCGCTATCAATCATCGTAGCTGATATCGATCACTTCAAAGCGATCAACGATAAATACGGTCATTTTGCTGGCGACTTAGCCTTAATGAAAATTGGGGAGATTTTTGATCGTCACACCAGAACTTCCGATATTTGCGCTCGCATCGGCGGAGAGGAATTTGGTATTTTAATTCGTACAGGCGATACCAGTGAAGCTTTAAATCTAGCCGAAAAACTCAGAGCCGCAATCGCTTCACACCCTGTAGAATTTGAGGGCGACACGTTCTCCATCACTGCAAGCTTTGGCGTTGCCAGCGGTGCTGCTAATTTTTCGGAAATCGTCAAAAAAGCTGATTTGGCTATGTATGATGCAAAAAGCCAGGGGCGCAATAAAGTCATTCTAGCTACCGAGAATAAAGATACTACTGATATGGCTAATGCTTAAAACCAAAATTGCATTCAATAATAATTTACTTTTTTACTTCTAACCCTAAGTTTTAATCTCTTCTCTAAAGCAAACTTTGCTCAACTTGAATTCGTGCCATATCATAAATATTAGGCTCAACTGTCGACAACACTAAAGAAAGCTCAGTACATGCAATAACCACTGCATTGGCCTTTGCATAAGTAGATAATAACTCGCGGTATTCATCGACTTCACTGACACTATCTGTTCGGCTGTAGATTTTTTTTCGAAGTTCATCGATACGAGTAATATCGCTGGCATTCGGCGTAGACACGTTAATATTATTCGCCACTAACTGCCCATATAAATACGGTGACGACATAGTGTATTTAGACCCAACAAGCATCACTTTTTTAATACCGTCTTGCTCTAAATGCTTAAGCAACTCGGTTACCGGATGTACAATTTCGCAATTACTTAAATCAAGATCGCCCAGCCGGTCAATCGTTTCATGCAAGGTGACATTAGGGACAATAAGCCGTTGAACATTAGCAAACTGCTTCAAATATGTTGCAATTATTGGTTCAAGTCTTTCAAAATCATTCGGCAAATAAGGATTAATCATAGAAAAATCAGCACCAATCAATAACAATGGACATGTACTATCAATAGTATTTTTTTGCTGGTACTGATGATTTAGATAATCTAAATAGAACGATGTAGTTCGACTACCTAAACCTAATAAGCCAATTGAATTTTTCATCTTGTTTTCTAGCTACGTTCCAAAATGAAATCAGAAAAATAATTACGACTGTCTTTTAAATTTTCAGTAATATTAAAATCGGTGAACTCAATGATCTTCTGTAAAATTTTCTCACTGTATTTTCGCGATATTTCCATATGAATCTTTTCTCCAGCATCAAATTCATATTGCTTATCAAGATCATTAATCGTCACCGTTTGCGAAACAGTACTCTGTAAATAACTTCTGGCTACACCCTCATCTTCAGTATATTCAGGTGCATGGGTAAACTTCGCGACATTAAAATCAGCATCCAGCTCATTATTAATGCGGTGCAATAAATTCAAATTGAACTGTTTGGTAATACCCGCCGCATCATCATAGGCCGGCAAGACAATATCTGCAGATTTAATTAAATCAACGCCAACCATTAATTTATCGCCTACTGATAATTCCTTGCCCAATTTGTAGATAAAATCTGCGGCCTGTTGATCGGACATATTACCGATATTAGAGCCTAAAAATAATACTACCTTGGGATGATGACTATCCTGCAGATTATGCAAACACTCGAAGTAATCGCCTTGCTGCGGTTTGACTGATAATGACGGCAATTCCTTTTGCATAGTGTTTTTTAAATGGCCTAAAACATTTTCTGAAATATCAATCGGCATATAGTCAAATTGATAGCCTTTTTCAATCAAGACTTTAAGTAACTCTTTAGTCTTAGTACCATCACCAGCACCTAACTCAATCAGTTCAAAATAGTTTTCTTTTTGTAACTTTAATGACGAAATCATTCGATCACTTTGCTGAGTAAATATCTCTAACTCCGCACGGGTTAAATAATATTCAGGCATCGCCATAATTTGCATAAAAAGTGCATCACCTTTTTTGTCATAAAAATACTTTGACGATAAGTTTTTCTGCTCATCACTTAATCCAGCATCAATATCTTTCTTAAATTGTGTATGCATAATATAATTTTTTATCGTTAAAAATTTTAATTATTTTGCGAGACGTATTCCAGAGTATTGCCACTGCATCTGTGGTTGAAAGAAATTCCGATAGGTCCGTCGACTGTGATCTTTAGCCGTTGCCACCGAACCGCCTCTTAACACCATTTGGTTAACCATAAATTTACCATTGTATTCACCAACCGCACCTTCACTCACAGCAAAGTTTGGATACGGCTGATACGCTGATGCTGTCCATTCCCAACGCGCACCCCAATTTAATTTATGCGCTGACACCTCCCATTCAAATTCAGTCGGCAACCTACAACCGCGCCAATTGGCATAAGCCGCCGCTTCATAAAACGAGATGTGCGCAAGCTGAGCATCGGGATCAAGCAGTTGTAATCCGGCCAAGGTGTAATAATGCCACTGGTCATTATCATTGACCCAGTATAAAGGTTTGTCTATCTGGTTTTCATTTAGCCATGACCAGCCGTCATCGAGCCAGTATTGAAAATCTTGATACCCACCCGCTAAAATAAATTCGAGGTATTCACCATTAGTTACTAGCGCTTTAGATATTTCAAAATCATGTAAATAAACTTTATGTCGCCCCAACTCATTGTCGAAATGAAAACCATCACCGCAATGCCCGATATCGTAGACACCTTCGGTAATAGCGACCCAATCCTCACCCTGATGCTCATCGGTATTTTTATCAGCAACTAAATTGCTGTTGGCTGAATAGACGGGATAAGTTGGGTTAAGTGCAAAACTGTATTTTAGATCAGTGAGTAATAATTCTTGATGCTGCTGCTCATGATTAATACCCAGTACAATTAAATCATGCAGCGCTGTAGATATTTCTGTAGCCAGTAAAATCTTCATATGAGTATCAACATAATGCCGATACTTATAAACTGTTGCTACTGTTGGTCGCGTAATTAAACCACGCTGAGCACGCAACGCACGCGGCCCGATACCTTGATAATAACTATTGAATAAAAAACCGAACGCCTTATCAAACACCACATAGTCTTTAAGGTTTTTAGATAAAATCATCTCCTCAAAAAACCAGGTAACATGCGCTAAGTGCCACTTGGGCGGGCTAGCAAATTCAACCGCTTGCGGGATATAGTCTTCCACATTAAGAGGATGACAAAGTTGTTCAGTAGCGGCTCTTGTTGCTAAAAACTGTTGTAATAACATTTGAGAATCTTGTGCTTAATGAACAAATAGTGAATTAAGAATAATTCGCTTCTTATTGATACGATTATTATTGATTTGCAGACTCGTATCAAACTAGCGTTGCCATTATATTAACAGCATATGCTCCGATCGAACATTTGATCATTCTAATATCAACGCCTATTCAACCAGCTTGCTCACTACCGCTACGTTATTGTGTAATGTTTTATGAACAGGGCATTTATCGGCAATTTCTAAAAAGCGCTCTTTTTGTTGTGCATCCAAATCGCCCACATAACTAATGTTGCGCACAATAGCCTCCATACCATTTTGTTGTTCGCAGTTGTCGCAATCATCGATGTAATTACGTGTATGCGTCAACTCAACTTTAATATGCTCTATTGGCAGTTTTTTTCGCTGAGCGTACATTCTCAACGTCATTGATGTACAGGCACCCAAGCCAGCAAGTACATGGTCGTAAGGGTCTGGCCCGGTATTCTTACCACCTACTTTTACTGGCTCATCGGCTAACCAGTAGTGACTTGCGGTGCTGACATGCTGAGTAAATTTGTGATCCTTTTCTTCAACTAAAACATGCCCTTGAGCGACCGTAGATTGATACGCTTCTGCATCGCTTGCAACATACCTGCTTGCCCATGCGGCAATGACTTCCGCCGCATATTCAGAATCATCTCTATTGTTTAACAGGTGATCAGCGCTATCTAAACTGACAAAACTTTTTGGGTGTAACGCAGCTTGGTAAATTTTTTCGGCTTCGGATATTTTAACAATGCTATCCACGGGGGAATGCATCACTAACAATGCTTTTTTGAGCTTGCTAATATGGCTTGTGTCATAGCTATTAATGTCATCTAAAAACTGTTTTTGTATAGTGAACTTTCGACCAGCAAGATTAACTTCAGCTTCACCATTGGCTTCAATATCATCGATATGCGCGGAAAAATTATGCGCAACATGTGCTGCATCGGATGGCGCACCTATCGTCACTACCGCTACGGATTCACTAACTTTCTGCGCCACACCTAACACTGCAGCGCCGCCTAAACTGTGGCCTATGAGTAATTTTGGAGCGCTATACTCTTCGCGTAAAAAGTCCGCCGCTGCGACTAAATCTTGTATATTTGAAGAAAAATTTGTATTGGTAAAATCGCCATCACTATTGCCTAAACCGGTAAAATCAAAACGTAAAACAGCAATACCCTTAGCGGTTAAAGCTCGACTGATACGCGATGCTGCTGCAACATCCTTACCGCATGTAAAGCAGTGCGCGAACAGTGCGTAAAATTTAATATCAGATTCAGGTGTTTCTAACATCCCGCTGAGGGTGTGACTACCACTCGCAAATTCTACTTTTTGACGCATAGCGCATTCCTTCAGTGAGGTTAATTAAAAATCATTTCAACATGTTTTCGAAGATAAAGCCCGCTCCAAATACCTAATAACATGCCAGCAATAGCGCCAAGACCTGCCGGCGATAAAGAAGGCAGCACCAACAATAACTGCACACTATTGCCACCCATGGCTAATGACGCACCCATTCCCATAAGCACCCCCGCAGCTAAACTGCCAAGCCAGTATTTTATATTTGAAGTGACAAATGCAAATTTCTGTTTTTGCCAAGCAGCAGAAAACA
>CALBVI010000453.1 GCA_937969395.1 uncultured Spongiibacteraceae bacterium
CTAAACATCCCCACTGTTCAAGTAAGGCCTGCATACCTGCAAGAATACGATGTTCATTATCAATGCAAAGTACTTTTAGGCCATTCAAAGTCAGATCAGTAACTATTTTATTTTTATTTTTCACCAAAGATTTTTCCCCCAAGGGGACCGCAATTCTAAAAACAGAACCTTTGCCTAAACTAGAATCAAAACTTAAGCGATGACCCAGTAATTGAGAAATGCCGTTAGCAATCGACAGACCTAGACCTAAACCTTTTTGCTGATTATTACCGGAGACCGCTCCATCTAATCGTTCAAACTCCTCAAAAATACGCTTACTGTCTTGCTCGGCAATACCCGGACCGGTATCCCATACCTCTAACACCAGCAAACCTTCTTTACGACGACAACCCAGTAACACCGTACCCCGACGCGTATAACGCAGCGCATTGGATAAAAAGTTTTGCAGTACCCTGCGCAACAGATGCCGGTCAGTATGAATCCACAATGCACTGCTTCTATAACGAAATTTAAGGGTGCTCTGTTGGGCTTGAGCACTAAACTCACCAGCTACAATTGCTATCAAATCATCTACAGGGAAATGTTCGCGGCGCGGTACTAAGCGACCAGAATCTAAACGAGCAATCTCACGCATAGAATCAATTAAATTTTCAGCACCCGACAAAGCACTATCAATATGATTAACATGATCAACCAGTTGTCGAGTATCACCGTCGACAATTTTTTGTTGCAGAGTAGCAACAAACAAACGAGCAGCATTAATAGGCTGCAAAAGATCATGACTAGCTGCTGCTAAAAATCGGCTTTTGCCCGCGTGAACAACACTTAATTCTTTCTCTATTCGCGCTCTTAATGCATTTTCTTCCATTAAAGATTTATTAACGGTGGATAGTTCAGTAGTACGCTCCAAAACTCGCTCTTCCAAATTAGCTTTTGACTGCTCCAATTGATCTAAGATATTTTGATAATCAGTAATATCTGTATAGGTCGTTACGTAACCGCCATTGGCCATCGGTGTGCCACTAATTTCAATCACTAGACCATTGGGTAAACGCCGCTCTAAACGATGCGCGCCGCCTTTACGCAATAATGACAGCCGTTTAATCACTCCCGCATCAATATCATGATCAGCATCGCCCCCTAAATAACCTCTCTCAGCGTTAAACTGATAGACCTTGGCTATAGGACAACCGACATATAACAAACGTGAAGGGAAATCAAAAAATTGTTGGTAACGGCTATTCCATGCAACTAACTGCAGCTGTTCGTCGACAACACTAATGCCTTGAGGAATCGTTTCTAAGGTTGTTTGTAGTAACTCTTGGCTAAACTGTAATTCCCGCGAGCTCCCTCCCATCAACGATACAAAATCTTCAACCTGCACCGGTTGCTGTCGCCGCATCAATTCAATAGCTCGATGCGCAGATACTGCACCAATAATAGAGGCCAAGCTATCTTCAACGCCTTTGACCACAAACTGCGGAGCTCGATCATAAGGTAATAATCGATGCTCCAAGCGCTGCTCAAATTCTTTCCAGAGGCGACTACTACCAACCTCATCTTGTAGCGGTCGCATCAATGCCTGTAGTTGACGAACTTCAATACTGGTTAATTCAAAATCCCTTTGCCTAGATTCATAGCGGCGTCGCAACTCAGTAAAAACCCAAGCCTGGCGAGCATCTAAAGTATTAAAACGGCTAAATTTTGAAACTACGACAAAACATAGGCAATTGAGTAACAAGCTCCAAAACACACCATGACTTAAACTATCCATAGCACCGCTGCCGAATAAATTGACGGGGGATAGCCAATTAATTTGCCAAGGACCGGAGACAATTAGTACATGCTCAGCCGGCAACAACGCAGGCAATAATAAACAATAGCTCCATACGAACAGCCCCACACTGATGCCGGTAAATACGCCCGACCTATGTCCTCGCGGCCAATACAAACCGGCAATTAATGCCGGTGCCATTTGTGCCGCAGCAGCAAACGAAATTAAGCCCATCGCCGCCAAACCTGCCGAATCACGAAAGTTTTGCTCTAACAACCAGGCGAGGAACAACAAGACAACAATCGAAATTCGTCGTACAAACCGCAACTGATTACCTAAACCAATGCGGGCCTTGGCACTAAAACGTAACCATAGCGGCACAACTAATTCGTTAGAAACCATAATAGACAAGGTGAGCATCGCTACAACAACCATACCGGTAGCGGCTGAAAGCGAACCAACAAATGCTAAAATAGTTAAAGCAGGATTATTTTCAGCAATCGATAACAGTAATACATAGCTGTCAGGAGAGGCATCGGTCGCTGAAAATAAACTTTGCCCAGCCAACGCTATAGGAATAATAAGAATACTGAAGATCAATAAATAAATCGGAAACAACCATCGGGCCGTGCGAATATCTTTACCCGTATGATACTCAACCGCCATCACGTGAAATTGTCGCGGCAAACAGACAATCGCCATCATCGCCAATAAGGTTTGGGTAATAAATTTAAGATCAATATTGAGTGGGCCACCAAATAACTCAGACGGCGCCACTACCGGAATATCCTCACGCCATAAAATATCGGCAGCAAATAAGCCTATCGTAATAAATGCCACCAATTTAACGACAGATTCAACCGCAATAGACGTAATCATACCTTCATGCCGCCGAGGGCCGTCGATCACTCGCGTACCAAATAAAATAGCGAACCAAGCCATAACGATAGCAGCAATCAAACTAGTGGCATTATCAATCCCTAAAGACTCACTGAGCACCACAGATTGCTCAATGCCGCCAACATTGATTGTCGACCAAACTAATGAAACCGCTTTTAATTGTAAGGCGATGTAAGGCAGTGAACCAATAACAGCAACCACCGTCACCAAAGCAGCCAGGCGCTGACTTTTGCCATAGCGAGAACCAATAAAATCCGCAATTGATGTGACCCTATTGCGAGAACTGACTAACAGCAAATGACGAATGAAACGCCAACCCACAATAAATAATAAGATGGGGCCTAAGTAGATGGGTAAAAAACTCCAGCCACCATCAACGGCCCTTCCTACAGCGCCAAGAAACGTCCATGAGCTGCAATAGACTGCTATCGACAAGCTATAAATAAACGGTCGTAGCCGTGGCGACAACCCTCGACGCCCGGTGCGCCAAGCAATATAGAAAAGTAAGGCTCCGTAAACAAAGCCTAATATTAGGAGAAGCTGGCTATTCATAAAAGACGAAGAAGCCTACTGTGTTATATGAGAAGAGTTAGAATCTACTAACTGTGCCACTTAGGCTATTAGACTAAAGTCGCAGGTAATTCAGAGACTGCGAAGATCAGTAATAAATCGCGAACAAACTAAATGCCATCATTTATTTTTACTACCGACTAAATAATCTAGTTTGCTACTCTGCTTTGCTGCCAAACCATTTTTTGTAGACCATTTCGACAGGTCCAGAAAAAGCATAGATTAAGGCTGCCGCTAATAATATCCGTGCAGGATTCAGCATGACTAATCCAAACAGCAAAACAATTAAAAACATAACTACAAAGGGTACGCGACCACGTAAATCCAAGCCTTTAAAACTGCTATAAGGTACATTTAATATCATTAAAAAACCGGTGAGCGCGGTTAAGAAACCAGCAAAGACAGCTAGCTCAATAGGTATTGCCGCACCTACCCAGCCGACATCATTACAAACCCAAACGGTACCTGCGATAACGGCCGCCGCTGAAGGGCTAGCCAAACCTGAGAAATAATTTTTGTCCGCAGTATCAATTTGTGTATTAAATCGGGCAAGGCGCAAGGCGGCACAGGCAAGGTAAAT
>CALBVI010000454.1 GCA_937969395.1 uncultured Spongiibacteraceae bacterium
ACGGCTATTGAGCTGCCCTAAGTACTGTTCGAAATCACGCTGATTAAGATCAAAACTACTCACCACAACTAAACTAATATCTTCCAGCGTTGGCACCAATTCGTACCACGGTAGCCCCGCTGCAATTTGTTTTCTCGCCGCTTTATAATTATCTTTTGCTAACGGCGGTGGCTCAATTTGATCCAGCAACTCGGTCAATACTTCTCGAATATGTTGATTCAGTTTTGAATACGAGGGCTCCTCAGCTAATTGCTCTTCATCTTCATCAGCTACCGGCGGTAAGTTAGTCGTGGCGTCCGGGCTGACTAGCGGCGTGCTATTAGCCTGATTAGGCTCGCTCCCTTGATCGTGCTTAGGTGAATCCTTTTGCCGTTCAGCAGTATCAACACTTTCTGCTGACGTTTCAGATTCAGCTGGCGGTTCTTTATCTTGAACATCTGTCGAAACATCTTCGGTTGATGCTTTCGACCAAACATGCCAAAACGGCTTACTGTCTGTGGTTTGTGTCACTCCCTCAAGTACGTCTGATTGCAACTCGGAGAACTCATTAATTAATGGCGCGTATTCTTGGATTGAACCTCCGCGCTGCTTGAGCTTTTTATCAAACTGGCCTAGCTGCTTTTTTGTTTCGCCCACAGGTTTTAAGTTTTTAAGTTGTCTTACTAGTGATTGAAAGGCATTCGATAAAACTTTGGCTCGCTCTGTTTTAACCGTATCGAGCCTTTTAACTTGCCCTTCAAGAGCATTAACCACGGTATTCAAATCACGGGCTGACGGGCTGCCGTCACGCAACATGGAACGCAATCCTGCTAGTTGTTTATCCAACTGACTATCAACGCCATCGGCAACTAGACTAATCCGCACAACCGCTCGGATAAGCAACTCCGTTACCTGCCGGTGTTGACGCTCACGCTTTTCTTCCTGCTCTAGCGCCGTTAAATATTTATCTTTCCAATCTGTAGTTGAACTATTCATGGTCAATCCAGCTCTGCGGCCAAGGCCTGCCTTTTCATTAAGGATGATCTAGAAAAAATCTAGGTCATAGAAACTAATAGCTGAATAAGAGAATTTTGCAATAAAGGAGGGCTTTAGGCGGCATGAGCCGCCTAAAGAAAAACAACAATAAATTACTTCGCCATAGCTGCGCGTTCTTTGTTAACAAGGAAGCTAACTACTTCTAGCATTTTTGCTTGGCTACCGGCCTTGCTAGCTGTTACTCGATACTTACCATTAACAATCATCTCAGGCGTACCGGTAATGCCATAACTACGAGCACGAGCATCAGCTTGTTTAACCTGACTATTAACGCCAAAAGAGTTAAACGTCTTGCTAAACGCTTCTGCTGTTACACCATAATCAGTAAACAACGCTTGGATTTGCGCCTCTGAATTTAATGGTTTTTTCTCAACCACCAACGTTGTAAATAATGCATTGTGCAGTTTATCCATTACATTCAATGCTTGAGCCGCATAAAAAGCCTTTGCATGCATTTGCATAGCACTGCTCCACATCGCTGGTGAAGCCCAAAAATCAACGTCATCCTGCTGAGTCTTTTCCCATTGGACAACCAGCGGTTCAAAGTTATAACAATGTGGACAGCCATACCAAAATACTTCAACCACTTCTATTTTATTGCTGTCGCGCGTGCGCACAGGTGTTTCAATCACATCATAATTTTGACCGGCAATATACTGATCAGCTTCTTGTTGCGAACAGGCCATTAAAGGTACCAGTAATAAATAAGCCATAAAGGTAAAACGACGAATCATAATGTGCTCCAATTTTAATAAGTTTGATAACTAAATATGATAAATACTAAATTAAACACAACGTTAATACACCGTGCTTAATTTTTCTATCGACATAAGGTGTTTAATATCATTAATTGCTCTTTAACAAACATTTAACGACCGCGTGGCGGTTGTTGCGCTGGCGGATTCTTTTTTACTTCGCGCAACTTCTCACCGAAATTATGCTTAACAAGGTATTCCTCAAGGGTCTGAATTTCAGGAAACTCTTTTCTAAGTTGCTCTAAGTCATAGGGAGGATTACTTTCAAAAAACTTAAAATTCTCAACAAACGGACCACGCATTTCACTCCAAGGCGCAACACGATAGGCAATATCTAATCCCGACAGTTTCGATAATAACGCTGCCAGCTCTTTATAAGTTACTGCATCAGATGCCATATTAACTTCACGCCCATTCCACTCACTTGGGTTAGAAAAAGCCGCTGCCGTCAACAAGCCCATATCAGCGCTATTCATATAATAGCCGTATGTTCCTTCCTCACCATAGTCGATAATACCTTCACGTAATAACTGAGCCATACCGCGTTCACGAAGAAGATTTTCCATCATAAAAGGAATGCGTAACGTGGTATAAGATTTACCGGTTGAACGAATATGCAACTCAAGCATTCTTTTAGTGTTTTCTACATTCGTATTAAATGTTGATTCCGGATCAGCGGGGCGATTACTGGTAAACACAATGTGTTTTACCCCTGCCTCATAAGCAGCATCAAAAGCATGATTAGCAGCGTCAATAAAATTGGGGGTTTGCTCGGTTATATTAAGAAACATAAAGTCAGCGCCCTGCACCGCGGCAACAATACTTTCGTAATTATTAAAATCACCTTTTACCATTTCTACGCCACGAGCAACCCAAGCTTGTGCCCGCTCGCTTTCAGGGCTTCGTGTTAAGCCACGCACCTTAAAACCCTTATCAAGTAGAGCATCAGCCACACCCCCACCTTGATTACCGGTTATCCCTATCACCAAGACAACATTGTCCGCAGGGATTATCACATCGCTATGGTTACTTTTAACATCAGACGACGCACTGCAGCCCACCAATGCAAAAAAGGCGATAACAGCAATGATGGTTGTTTTTAAATATCTCATGAATTACTTCCAAATTTTTATTATTCAATAATAAATTAAAATTAATGTCTTAAACCCCTGAATATGGACCATCAGATGTTTATTTAATTCCACAAAAGTTACTTATTGATTGTGGTTTGTTAAGCATTTTCACTATAAAAAAAGGGAGCTAAAAAGCCCCCTCTTAAATATCGATAATAGATTTTTCGATTAATACAAACCGCTAATGTAACTAGACACCGCATCAATCTCACTATCACTCATGCTATAGGCAATATCGCGCATGATTTTAATATCGCCATCGTTAGCGCGACCAGGCAGGCCGTCAGCAGCAGCGCGGAACGCTCTTAATTGTACGGCGATGTAATCAGCATGCTGTCCGCCTAAAGCAGGAAAACCAGCAGGGCCATTGCCTTGACCTGTTGGTGAATGACAAGCGGTGCATGCAGCAACATTTTTAGTGCGAATACCCGCACGGTAAATTTCTTCACCTTTAACCGCTAACTCAGCATTAGCTTGACTAGCACTAGCGTTTTGGCTGGCAAAGTAATCAGCGATGTCGGTTAAGTCATCATCACTTAACGCATCTAGCTGGCCAACCATCGTTGGCACTGAGCGAGAGATACATTTCTGTGTTTTCTGCTCATCCGCTGACAAAGCGCCACACTGGATATTTTTCATTTGCTTAAATAAGTAGTTGGCATTCTGACCAGCCAATTTAGGAAAAGTGGCTACCGCACTATTGCCGCCTTCTCCATGACAAATAACACAAGCCGCTGACTTATCTTTACCCGCCGCTGCATCGGCAGCTGCAACACCAACGAAACCAATACTCATCATTAAAGCAATTAATAGGTTTTTCATATTTATCCCAACATTAGTTCTTTAAATACCAGATCAAGCTACTCAGTGCTTATTCGCCTGCCGCCATATATTCAATAAGTGCCTTAAAATCTTCAGCACTACACTCAAAGCACATCCCCTTGGGAGGCATTGAGTTTAAACCTTCATCTACACTGGTCACCAAAGCGCCCATACCTTTTTCAAGACGTGGAGCCCATTGATCGACATCTCCAAATTGAGGAGCACCTGCAACACCACTAGCATGACATAAAATGCAGGTTTTATTGTAGCGATCATAAACTATTTGATCCGCTGCATAAGAGTTAACCGCGACTAGCGCCAAGCTCATTACACATAAGCTGCGGACCACAGTTTTAGTTAGTACTTTTATCATCGATGCCACACCTTTAATATGTATCGGTTAAAACCATACACCTATATTTATAGCAGAGTCAGCGTAAAAACCGCGGCATTATACACAAAACTGGTATCTTACCGCTATCCCTGTAAGATCAGCGAAAAATATATTTACGTCTTTTTGTTCATAACCTAGCACTAGAATCGTATATTTTTTGATCTTTACACCAAAACAATCCCAAAGGCGCACCATTGAGTAACAATAACTTAACGAATACTGCTACTACCTCTCTCAATTACCGACAGGTAGAATTTATCACCAGCGCCCCTAAACTCGCTGGCTGTCCACCCGATATCGGTGCAGAAGTCGCCTTTGCTGGCCGCTCTAACGCGGGTAAATCCAGTGCCATCAATACGCTGACTGATAACAAAAAAATGGCCAAGACCAGTAAGACACCAGGCCGAACTCAACTGATTAATTTTTTCTCCATCACCGATAACCAACGCATTGTTGATTTACCCGGCTATGGTTTTGCCAAAGTACCTCTCGAAGTAAAGCTTAAATGGCAAAAGCACTTAGAGGAGTACTTGCGCCAACGTCAGTCACTCTCTGGCCTAGTCCTGCTTATGGACTGTCGCCATCCCCTGCAAGAGTTTGACCGCATGATGCTGGAATGGGCTTATAGCGCAGAGATGCCCGTACATATTTTATTAACCAAAGCCGATAAATTGAAAAAAGGCCCGGCTAATAACTCGCTACTACAGGTCCGCAAAGAAATTGCGGAGATGCAAGATTTGGTTAGCGTACAACTGTTTTCTGCACTGAAACGTAGCGGCCTTGATCAATTACGTAGCCAGCTTGATCAATGGCTGGTGGTGGATGACACAGATGACACTGATACCGATATTGACCCCATCGCCGACCAGTAGCACTTTCTCCAGACAAAAAAAACCCGGTAGTTATAGACTACCGGGAAAGTTAGCACTTACAGCAACTAACTAGGAGACATCAACCAACGCGGGGGAACGTTGGAGTGAGGGATATATGCTCACTGTTTAATAGGACGCCCTTTTTTACAATAAGTTCATAATTAATCAAAAAACCATCAATTAATTAAATTACCGACTTTAAAAATGCTCAAAACCCCCTCTTAATGGGCTTCATCCCAGTTATCACCAATACCCACATCAACAATAAGCGGCACATCAAGATCTGCGGCCTCACCCATTAATTGCTGTATTCGCTGATTTAATTCATCAACATCCGCTGCAGCCACCTCAAAGACCAACTCATCGTGAACCTGCATAATCATTTTGGCATCGACCTGTGTTTCGCTTAACCACTTATCAACTGTAATCATCGCCCGCTTAATAATGTCAGCGGCTGTTCCCTGCATAGGCGCATTGATCGCCGTACGTTCTGCGGCTTGGCGACGCATGCCATTACTGGCATTAATTTCTGGTAGATGTAATCGACGCCCAAACAAAGTTTCTACATAACCTTTTTCAGCGGCATCAACACGGGTGTTTTCCATATAGCGCTTAACACCAGGATAACGAGCAAAGTAAGTATCAATATAATCCTGAGCTTCATGACGGCCAATATTAAGCTGCTTCGCCAAGCCAAAAGCTGACATGCCATAAATTAAACCAAAGTTAATGGCTTTAGCTCTGCGGCGCTGTTCACTGCTCACGTCCTCTAACACCACCCCGAAGACTTCTGCAGCTGTTGCCTGGTGAATATCCTTTCCTTCGCTAAAAGCGCTTAACAGGCCGCTATCTTGCGACAAATGCGCCATTATTCGCAGTTCAATCTGTGAGTAATCCGCGGCAACCATTTTATAACCTTGCGGCGCAATAAATGCCTGACGCACTCGGCGACCCTCTTCATTGCGGATGGGGATATTCTGTAAATTAGGATCAGAAGAGGATAAACGACCTGTTGCCGTTACCGCTTGATGGTAAGAAGTATGGATGCGGCCGGTGCTAGGGCTGATCATCTCTGGGAGTTTATCGGTATAAGTGGACTTCAATTTACTCAGCCCGCGGTACTCCATTAATAATTTGGGTAATGGATAATCCAACGACAGCTCAATCAACACCTCTTCCGCCGTTGATGGTGCGCCTTTAGGTGTTTTTTTAATAACTGGCAATTCCAGCTTTTCAAATAAAATGTGCCCCAATTGCTTGGGGGAGCTGAGATTAAACTCTTCTCCAGCCAGCTCAAACGCGCTTTTTTCTAGCTCAGTTAATCGAATGCCTATTTCTGAACTCTGAATTCCTAACAGCTCTCTACTAACTAGTGCACCATTGCACTCTATTCTAGACAGCACAGGTACTAACGGCATTTCAATTTCATCAAACAGCTTAACTAAGGACTCGTCACGCTCTAATTGAGGCATAAGCTGTCGATGTAAGCGCAAAGTAATGTCGGCATCTTCTGCGGCATATGGCGCGGCTTCAGATAATTGAATTTGATTAAAAGTTAATTGCTTTGCCCCTTTGCCGGCAATATCTTCAAATTTAATGGTTTTAAGATCGAGATAACGCTGCGCCAAACTGTCCATATCATGACGGCCTGTACTGTCTATAACATAGGCTTCTAACATGGTGTCGTAGACAATACCTTGCAGATCAATATTGTGATTCACCAAAACATTTTTATCGTATTTTAGGTTCTGCCCTACTTTCGCTAAGTTCGGATCTTCTAACAGCGGCTTCAATGCCGATAATACGAAGCCTTCATCCAACTGATCCTCAACACCCAAATAATCATGAGCAAACGGCACATAGGCAGCCGTTCCAG
>CALBVI010000455.1 GCA_937969395.1 uncultured Spongiibacteraceae bacterium
CCTCCTCCGACACGCTCAAACAAGGACACACCTAATTCTTGCTCCAATGCCGCCACTTGCCGACCTAAAGTAGGCTGAGTTGTACCCAAAGCTCGCGCTGCAGCAGAGAAAGACCCCTCTTCCGCCGTCACCAAAAACGCACGCGCCTGATTCCAATCAAATTTTACAGACCGCCAATCCATCTAATTACCTGCTATTAATACCTTCAGACTATTTACAAGCCCATTTACAAGCCCAGCTACAATCACACCTACAAGACTATTAATATATGCATACCTACAATGCATTTTTAGGCATTGCTGTTCGATTTTCGCATGGATATGATAGCTCACACAACAACTCACTGATGTTGCATCATTATGTGACAATCAAACGATAGATTTAACAGAGAATAATCAATGGATAAGCGAGCTAAATTTTGGAACAAAATGGCAAAGCGCTACGCCAAATCACCCATCAAAGATATGGAAGCCTACGAGCATAAACTACAAATCAGCAGGGGTTATTTTTCGAAAGAGTCCACAGTCCTTGAGATTGGCTGTGGAACAGGATCAACTGCACTACTACACGCTCCGCACGTTAAGAGCTATTTAGCTACCGACATATCATCCGAAATGATTAGTATCGCCAATGACAAACTCGCAAAAGAAAACATTAACAACCTAACATTTACTACAGCAGCTATTGATCAGTTAGACATAACCGAACCTGTAGACATTATTTTTGCTCATAGCATTTTGCATCTCGTCGAAAACCGTGAAGAAGTCATTCAACTCATTCATCAATGGCTAAAACCTAGCGGCGTACTCATTACCAGCACGGTATGCCTTGGTGACAGAATGAAGTTCTTTAAATATATTGCACCAATAGGTAAATTTTTTAGGCTAATACCGTTAATCAAAATATTTACTGCTGAGCAACTTAAGCAAAGTATAATTAACAATAGTTTTGAGATTGAATACGACTGGAAAAAAGAAAAAGATATTGCGGTATTTATTGTCGCAAAGAAGAAAGAGAATATTTAAATCATTATTTATAGCAATCCGCTCTTATAAAATTTCCGTAGATAAAATCGACTGATAAAAAAACCTTTCTGAGCAAAGCCCAGAAAGGTTTTTTATTTACACGGCAAAACCACCGTGCGACCTAATCAAATAAAGCCGATTAGAAGTTGTAGTTCAAACGTGCACCAAACGAACGACCCGTTGGAATGTTATAACTATAATGTGAATAATTATCAGCATCACCTGGAGTGTTAAAGTACAGATCAGAATCTAACGTACTATTGTCACCATCAAGATATGTCTCAGCATATTCATCAGATGTATTCAGGTTACCATTAGCCGACTCATCATCAAGTACATTCTCGATGTAGAATGTTCCAGACCAAGACTCGTTTGACAAACCAAAAGTAAGATTTAATGATTTAGACGATGCATTTTTTCCGATATTTACATCATTAGTATATGAGCTAGACGAATAATTCATACGAGCACTCGCACTAAGACTCAAACCATTATTAAGCTCAGTTCTGTAGCTAGGCGTTAACGACAAAGTAAAAGGAGATTGATCAGCAAGTTTCTTGCCGTCAAGTACATAACATGAATCACCTTCAGCAACTGTCTCCACGTCAAGACCAGCATAATCACCAAGATCACCCTCATCACCTGTGTATAAAGTAACACTACAGAAATCAGTATATTCAGCACTCATCAAGCTTGTACTGGCATTAACACTCCAGTTATCGTCAAACTTATAACTAGCTGACAATTCAAGACCCATAGTTCGAATAGTACCTTCATTAGCATTTACTCGCGCACTAGTTTCGTCAGTAGTGTAACCATAGACGTTACCTTCAGAATCGAGAAGAGTAGTTGGATCATCAGCAAAGTCATCATCCGCATATTCATAATCCCAGTCTAAGTTAATAGGCTGTACAGCATCTTCCCACAGCATGTAATAGACAGCGGCACTATAGTTAACTCTATTATCAAACGCCGTACCTTTAATTCCAATTTCATAGTTAGTCAACGTCTCTTCATCATAAGCAAGATAGTCACTAGAGGTGTAATCGACACCAATATAATTTTCAATCAATACTCCGTCTACATTGCTAACTTCAAAACCATCATCTAACGTAGACACCGTTTCACTAGCTAAAAGATCAGCATTAATACCTGATGGATTTACACCAACGGCATACTGAGCATATATAGTCATATTTTCTTGAGGACTATAATTTAAACCTAGACGTGGAGTAAAAGATTCAGTCGTTTGATATTTAGTAATATTTTCTTCAGGCAAATATCCACCAACTTTATCTGACGAATAACGGCCTTCAATAGAACCGGTAAGCTTATCGGTAAAGTCATAAGAAGTATTAAAGAAAAGCGCCGTGTTCTCGGTAAATTCAGATATAACAACAACAGGCTCTATTGTGTCGCCAATCAATGCACCTACCGTATCAGCGATACCTAATCTTATTGCGTTATAGCCACTTTGATAAACTTGAGTAACAAATTCATAATCATAATAAGATCCACCGACAACATAACGAAGACGCTCTTCAGCCGGAGAAGCCCAGCGAGCTTCAAAATAAGTTTCATCAATCGTTGTTGGATCACCCTCTGCATAATCTGCCATACCTACACCGTCAGCGTATGCATAAGATGCATCAAAAGGAACACCCATATCAACACCGGCGTCTCTATAACCAATTTCATAAGGAATAGCGCTATCAAAACGAGCAGCTTGACGAATATACTCTTCTTCACTGGTCATTAAAGAGACTTGCAACATGCTGTTATCGTCAAAGACATAATCAAGCTGTGCGTAAATACGATCACGCTCGGACTGTGAACCTACATCTTCATTAGGAACAGAATAAGCGTCAGCAATTAAAAGAATTGCTTCTTCAACGCTATACTCAACACCATCTATTGTCTGAGATGTTGCTCCATTTGCTATAGCAGCAGTAACAAGGTTTTGAAGTTCAGTCGTATTATTTTCATAATAACCGCGAACATCATTGACCGCTTGCAAAGTAGCATTAGTATCTAGATCAAACTCGCAATCAAACGTACCATGATAACCAACTGAGTTACCCATGCCACCGCTGTAAGAGAAGGTTTCTCCTAGCGAATCGAAACAGGCTTTACTTGACGCTTGAGTTGCATAAAAATCTGAACTCGGACCATCATCAGTTTCGTCATGAGTGAAGGTTAATTTAATTTCAAGACTATCCGATGGTTCCCAAACTAATCGACCTAACAAATTATTGCCGCCTCTAGTATCAGCTTCAACACCATCAGAGTATGTATAGAGGTCTTTGTCTGGAGAAACAGAATCTTCATACTGGCCAGTAAGCTGGAAACCTAAAGTGTCAGTAACCGGACCACCAACAGAACCTGATACGATACGAGTACCTTCATCACTCCAGTTAAGCCCTACACTACCAGCAATTTCATCACCGGGATCAGCAATAGTATAATTAATCGCACCAGCAAAGGTCGAGCGACCAAATGACGCACTTTGCGGGCCACTATAAACCTCAACCTGTGATGCACCACCGATGCTGATAGCACCAACAGAACCCAAAATAGGCATACCATCGACAAAAGAGGATACCTTTGTACGGTTAGTCGCAATTTCGCTCGATGAAATACCACGAATACTAGGTAGCGCTGCAATTCGATCGTCAATAGCACCCTGCCCTTGATCATAGCTTAAGCCAGGAACAAGCTCGGCAAGATCGCTCAAATTAAGAATATTCTGCTCAGCAATCGTATCAGAACCTAATACAGAAATAGACACAGGGATATCTTGGAGTAATTCTTCTCTTTTACGAGCTGTTACAACTATTTCTTCAAAAGCGTATTCATCAACTTCAGTGTCATCCTCATTTTGCGCCAAGGATGGCGGTGTATAAAGCAAGCACAGCGAAGAGCTGACTGCCAAAAGATTTCTAAATAAAGCCATGGTTTTCTCCGTTATAATTTTTTTATGGGTGCTAAATAAAACTTTTTATTCTTTTGACTGTTCTTTACAAAAAGAGACAATACTTCCCCGCCAGTACCACACCCAATATGACGACGCGCCTTTTATACCACACTGATTTCTTACTTTTACGAAGATGATAGCCAGAGGTTTAAAAACTCTAGATTGCAACATAACTTCCACACATTTTCTTCATAAGCACAAAAATAACCCACATTTCAGCTAAGAAAAACATAGAGTTAGCCCTATAGTTAATCGTGTTTTCAGTACTTGATAAGCGTTGAATTATCGGTTTTTATGCAACTATAGAAAGAGAGGAAAGAAGAGAAAAACGTATAATAAAGATCTGTTTTTACGTAAATAGAAGGGGAAAAATTTATCTCGAAATAACTTTAGGAAAAATGCAAAGTATTAACACCAGCTGTCAACAACTTCATTAATCAAATAATACTCGAAACCGCGGTATTGAAAAAAACGAATTCGTTTCGCTTTTTCTTTGTGATCTTCCGGTAGCGTATTACCATATTTTTTTTGAGACAAGTCACTAATTACAGAAAACCAATTAACATCAGCTTCATCTATTGCCGACAAAGCCATATGATTTTCAATACCACGTTGCTTTAATTCATTTTTTATTCTTAAGGGACCGTGACCTTTATTGATTCTTCCTCGCACAAAAGATTCGGCGAAACGTTGATCGCTTTGAAGGTTTTCATCGGTAAGGATTTGGAGCTGGGGTTCAATAAACAAACAATCAGGAAATTTTCTAGATAGCTTAGTGACAAGTTCTTGGAAGGAGTGTTCACGAAAGGCCAGCAAGTCCATTGCCGACCTTCGAATATCAAGCGGAGTAGTCTCAGTTATTGAAGTCTTCCACATAGATTATAAAACCACATTTTATTCAGCAGCATCTACACTATCAACAACCTGTAGCTCAGGTGCTGACTTGGTACCTAATAGCTCATGGCGTAACTTGGTTTCAATCGTTTGTGCGATATCAGGATTATCTAATAAAAACTTGGCAGCATTAGCCTTACCCTGACCAATTTTATCACCATTATAGGCATACCAAGCACCGGCTTTATCGACAATGCCCTGCTTAACACCAAGATCAATTACTTCACCCATACGGTAGATACCTTTACCGTAATGAATCTGAAATTCTGCTTGTTTAAACGGCGGCGACACTTTGTTTTTAACTACCTTAACGCGGGTTTCGTTACCAATAATTTCATCACCTTCTTTAACCGCACCGGTGCGGCGAATATCCAAACGAACAGAGGCATAAAATTTTAATGCATTACCACCAGTCGTTGTTTCAGGTGAACCAAACATCACACCAATTTTCATACGAATCTGATTAATGAAAATAACCAAACAGTTAGCGTTTTTAATATTACCAGTCATTTTACGCATAGCTTGTGACATCATTCGTGCCGCTAAGCCCATGTGTGAATCGCCAATATCGCCTTCAATCTCGGCTTTAGGCGTCAATGCTGCAACAGAATCGACAACCACAACATCAACTGATCCTGAGCGAACCAACATGTCAGTAATTTCCAATGCTTGCTCCCCAGTATCAGGCTGAGAAATCAACATATCTTCAATATTAACGCCTAGCTTTTCAGCATATAACGGATCAAGTGCATGCTCCGCATCGATAAAAGCACAAGTAGCACCTTGCTTTTGTGCCTCGGCTATCACACTCAAGGTCAATGTTGTTTTACCTGAGGACTCAGGACCATAGATTTCAACAATACGGCCCTTCGGCAAACCACCTATGCCTAAGGCGACATCTAAACCTAAAGAACCGGTTGAAATAGCAGGAATAGCTTCGCGATGCTCTTCGCCCATTTTCATAATTGAGCCTTTACCAAACTGGCGCTCAATTTGTGATAAGGCTGCTTGAAGGGCTTTTTCTTTGTTGGTATCCATGGTGTATCCTCTCTTTTATTTCTAGCTAAAGCGTTCTGCTGAATTGCGTAAAACTGTATGAGGGTACGAGTAATAACGTTGATTATTCGCAGCGGGAACCCAGAGTCAGTTTATATTCAACAATAAAACGTTTGTCATTAATGACAGTTCAGCCCGATTTCGAAACACTGTACACATACACAGTATTTTTGGCAAGTATTTTATTAACACATTATTTTAGCTGTTGCGCCGAAGGCTAAAATTCCACCACAGAACGAATACTCTCACCGCTGTGCATAAGGTCGAAGGCTTTATTAATATCCTGCAATGGCATTTTATGAGTAATTAAATCATCGATATTAATTTTGCCATCCATATACCAATCAACAATTTTCGGGACATCAGTACGACCGCGAGCACCGCCAAAAGCAGTTCCCTTCCATGAACGGCCAGTCACCAATTGAAAAGGCCGCGTACTGATTTCTTGACCAGCACCTGCCACACCAATGATATAAGATTCCCCCCAACCTTTATGACAACACTCTAAGGCTTGTCGCATGGTATTAACGTTACCAATGCATTCAAAACTATAATCCGCACCGCCCCCAGTTAACTCGACCAAGCGATCAACTACATTCTCAACCTCATTAGGGTTAACAAAATCTGTCATGCCAAATTGCTTGGCAATTTCTACCTTAGAAGGATTGATATCAACACCAATAATTTTATTCGCGCCAACCATTTTCGCACCTTGAATAACATTTAAGCCGATACCACCTAGACCAAACACAACGACGTTAGACCCTGGTTCTACCTTGGCATCAAACACGACAACGCCTACACCTGTCGTCACACCGCAACCGATATAACAGGCCATATCAAAAGGAGCATCTTTGCGAATTTTTGCCACGGAAATTTCCGGTAAAACCGTATAATTTGAGAATGTCGAACAGCCCATATAGTGGAGAATGGGTTTGCCATCTAAAGAAAAACGACTGGTGCCGTCAGGCATAACGCCCTGCCCCTGCGTTGAACGCACAGCTTGGCACAAGTTAGTTTTTGGGTGCAGGCAAAAATCACAACTACGACACTCTGCTGTATACAAGGGGATAACATGATCACCTCGCTGAACCGAGGTTACTCCCGGACCAACATCAACGACTACGCCAGCGCCTTCATGCCCTAAAATCGCGGGGAAAGCTCCCTCGGGATCGTCACCGGATAATGTAAATGCATCCGTATGGCAGACACCCGTCGCCTTTATTTCAATCAACACCTCGCCAGCCTTGGGTCCCTCT
>CALBVI010000456.1 GCA_937969395.1 uncultured Spongiibacteraceae bacterium
GTAAATTGAACGCCCATCACGCTGACTGCCCGCGGCTGCATCAACAGCAATAATTTTACGTAACCAAAAGCGGCGTTTTGATGGATCATTGGTTTCTCGATATAGCTCACTTAAACGGTAACGCGCTTCCATCACCAAACCATAAGGCTGCTGGTAACGATTGGCATAACTGCGATACTGAGAGATTGCCGATTGCTTATCGTCAGCTTTAGCATAAAGTTCTGCGGCTAAAAAAAGTGATTGCTGCTGTAACTCTTCATCTGCCGCAGTGTTATAAATCACCATCAACTCATCAGCAGCACTTAACCACTGTTCGCTTTCTTGATAAGCCAATACTAATTTAGCGGGAATATCCTGCACCAATGCATGGCTAGGATAATCTACGCGAAAAGCCTCAAGCACAGGGATAGCAGCCAGCCATTCACCGGCATCCATTAAGGTATTGGCAGCATCAAAGCGTGCAGTAACACTAATATCCGATGTGGGGGCTACTTGATAGACTCTTAAAAATTGATCAGCGGCTAATAACTTATCACCTGCGACTAATGCAGCTTCTGCTTGCTTATAAACACTCGCCGCTAGACGGTCGACAATATCAGCTCTAAGCACAGCAATATTTGGCGTTGTCGGATCTAATAACGTTAAGACCCTAGTATATGCCAGCTCAGCATTTGAATAATTAAGTAACTCAAACTCGCTGTGCCCAATAACTAACCATGCGGTTTTTAACAAATCACCTTCCGCATCCGCAAACTGCACTGTAAGATTTGTTGCTGCCGTTATCGCATCACGATATTCCATTAGATCGAGTAATTCTTCTGAAGACTTAGCCAATACCGTTGCCGCACGCGGGTCTTGCTGGAAGTTATTAGCAAAGCGTAATTGACTATCAATTTTTGCTCTCAACCACGATTCATATTCATCACTCGTATTTTCATTACCGAGCGGTGTATTCGCACTTTGAGCTATCGAGAGACTTTCAAGCAATCGGTTATAACTAATAATCGCCGCATAACCTGACGCGGCTGCACTCGAATATTCTGGATACACGTAAGCGACAGTTTCATAGGCATTAATAGCGTCGGCAAACATGTCCGCAGCATAACGACTTTCTGCCAATAGATAATACATTTCAGCGACCAATTCATCGTCAGAAAAACTATCGATAAATTCTTTATAGTAATCCCCAGCAAGAATAAAATCGTTGCGTGCGTTACTCACTAAGTCATTTCTTTCATTAGCCGTTAAATCTTTAATCTGCGACGGATCATCTAACTGCTCAGTTGAGCGCTGCGCTTTAGCATGAAAATAGCGAGCTAACTCTGGCAAAAACGCATGTAAATTAGGACTAATGATTGCATCTCTAGCATTCGGTTTTTGTTGCCAATAATCGCTGTAAATACCATAAAGTAAAATATACTGCTGTTTTTGTTCCAGTACTTCTGCAGAGAAACCACCAGCACCGAATGCCTCTATACGCTTAACGTGAAAACTAGGGGCTTCGTCAGATAGGCTATATAAATCAATAAAGTGACCATAAGTATCTGCGGCATCGCGGTAACGCTCTTGCTGCAAATAAAGTTCAGACAAGTTGGCATATAACAGTGGTAAATAGTGACGCTCACCGACTGTCTTATAAAAACTTTCAATAGTTTGTGCGCCATCAGAATAAGAAAAAACCACACTCATTACACGAAAGGTATCAAGTGTTAACTCTCTATCACCTCGACTTAAACTTTCCAATTCATTATCAGCAGGAACGTTTAAGTCCAAAATTTTTGCAAAGGACTGCAGTGACGCTTTATAACGATCTTGTTTAAACTGCGACCAGCCGTGCATATAAAGTGCATTTTTATAATACCGACTATCATCACCTTGCAGTAACACCTGCTGATAGGCAGCTTCAGAATTAACGTAATCGTGATTAGTAAACAATATCTCAGCGCGGCGAAACTGCGCTTCGGTATAGTGAATTGACTGCGGATAAGCGACCACTAGCTGTGATAAAACATCCATCGACTGATCGATATTGCCGCCAAGGTCATAAGCTTTAGATAACTGATATAACAATAAATCATTATTAGGGCCGTCAGGAGCGTCCGCTAATAACTGCTGATAGGTTTCTACTGCCAGATCAAATTGACCATCTACCGTCTGTTGTTCATATAAATTATTTTCAGCTCGCTTCATTTCTAAACCAGCTAAACGGTGTAACACTTTAATACGAACACCCTCATCACTGGTGACATTAAGCACACCTTGATAAGTCTCAACTAAAGTATCTAAAGCAACTTGAGGTAAATCACTATTTACCTCCGGAAGAATAGCAGGCGCTAAATCAGCCAGAGTTTTAACAGCGGCTTTATTAGAGTCACTATCATCGAAGCTAACAGCACTACAAGCTGCAAGAGTTGCCAAGCAAGCGGTTAATAATACGGCATTAATTTTCTTTGGAAATATCATTCAGCGTAATCCTCACTCGCTGAATCATAGAGTCGAGCAACCGCCAACTTTGCCTGACCTAAATAATTCGATAACCGTAAATGTTGTTGCTGTAAATCATTGATAGCCAGTTGACGAATTTCATTTTCTGCTTGTAGCAAAGCAGCAGCTACTAAGTTTTGCTGCCGTTCAACTTGTTGCTGCTGCTCAATAATTCTATTGCCAAACGCAGCGTCATAACGATTGGCATCTAAACCATCAAGAACCTCTAACTGCTCACGAGTTTCACTTATTAGCTGCTCTAACTCGCTCATTTCTTGCTTAACATCCCAACTACGCACCGGTGCTTGTTCGCTTGCTTCCCATACTAATAAACCGCGATAAAGTCGCAACTGTTCCCGCTCGTCATCAACACCCTCATTAGCTTGGTCAAAAACTTCAATCAACTGCGTAGCATGATCAACAATATCCCATAACTCTTGCTCTTCTTCCGTAACATATCGACGACCATCGCCTTCTTGCTCTGCCAACAACTGTTGCTGCTTTATTTGTTGATGTAATGAGGACAGCTGTTGATAACGCTGATGATACGTATCGCGCTGAGATTGATTGAGACTTTGCTCCCACACCAACTGCTGTGTATCTAAAATACCTTGTAATGCTGACAGCCTGGTCGAAGCTCCGGATAAAAAATTATTCATGCGAGCAATATCGACAACATTTTTTATCACATTTTGAAAACGGTCTTTAATAATCAATTCTGTTAGATAAGGTGCTTGGTCGTTAATCGGCAGGTAATCTTCATTTGCCACCCAATCGGTATTTATATCTTGATCTAATAACAAAATATCGCCAACGTTGTCACTATTGAACAGCCTAATAGCAGCATCTAGTTTTACCAACTCTTGCTCGAACAAAGTTTCTGCTCGTAAGTATTGCTCTAAAGCACTAGCGGGCGAAGATAATTTTTCGTAAATATAAGGGATCGCAAGTAAACTTTCTTGCACACTCGAATCGATTAAAGAGCCCTTACTAAGTGCCTGCCAGGGAGAGAGTGCTAATTGATATTGCTCTTGCTGTACCGCTGACCAGCCGTAACCAAGCAACGCTTTATTAACGATAGGGCTTTCTAAGCGAACTTTAATAAAGCTATCAATGGCTGAAGAATAGTCAGCAGCGCCTAATAGAGAATAACCCGCCGCGATATAAGCTCGATCTTTTAGTAAATCGAATTCTTCACCAATGAGAACCTTTTTACTGTCGTCATTAGCACCTTCAAATTCCGATGCATTTGCATCAGTTTCTTCAAATGCCAAGCCATTGATACTTTCAAAAGAATCAACCGCTGCTTGCCATTCACCTATAACAGCTTGTTTCGAACCACGATTAAAATAGTAGTACGCCAACCAGGGTGAACGTTTATTGATACTTTCAGCTACTTCATCAGCTTCAGCTAACTTATTTTCACGCAATAACAAATTCGCTTTAATAAAAAGGTATTCTTGTTGAAGGTCTTTTTGTAATTGACCCTCTATATTGTCTAGTGCCTTATAAACCCGTTCAGATTCATCTCGCTGATAATACAACCTGGCTAAATAAAACCATGCGCGATTACGATCAGCTTCGCTTTCGAGTCCATCTAACAATTCATTAAAAATGGTTTCTGCTTGTACGCCCATCCCATAAGACAAACTCATACCGCCGCGCAGTAACTTTGCTGGATCACGATGAAAACTCATGTCATCGCGTTCTTCACCCACCAATGTTTCTGTTAAGGCATCAAAATATGATTGCTGATAATAATGATAGAGAACAACACCATAGCGAAGGTCTTGCACTTCTTGCGCAACAAGCGGCTTGCTCATCGAAAAGCTGATAATGATAAAAAGAAAAGACCACTGTAAACATTTACTGACAGCACTACATTTAGATAAAACACTGTCTAAAAAGAAAGCGATAAGCTTAGATAGGAAAGGAAACTGAGTCATGGCAACTACCACTCTTTAACCACAAACTCCGGTTGCTGAGTC
>CALBVI010000457.1 GCA_937969395.1 uncultured Spongiibacteraceae bacterium
GTGCCCGCATTGGCGTTACCGGTATTCACTAAAAAATAGCGGGATGAGCTTACAGATAAATGCTTTTTAGCCACTTGAACCGGAGCAGCACAAAAAGCATTTTTTGTGAATACAGCGGCAACTGAAGAACCCTCACACAGCTCCATTACAACAACATCTTTCCGCCCAGGCGTCTTAATGCCAGCACAAGTTACACCCAATTTAAAACCTTTTACTGGATGCAACTCCGGTAACTTACCGCTCCCAACTGCCATACTATTTTCTCGTTCTCTTTTATTACATACTAATGTTACGTACTACTATTTATTGCGCACTACGCAAACAACATCAATTAGTCTGCTGATAACTTGCCATGACATTGCTTGTATTTTTTATTTGATCCACAGGGACAAGGCTCATTCCTGCCTACCTTTTTCTCACGAACGAAAGGCTTTGCAGGAGTGTCTTGCGCCTCAGTTTCTGTTTTCTCTTCTTCAATCAAAGAAGCGCTTTCATGGGTAAATTGCATCTTCTGCTTTTCTTCGGCTTCACGTCGCTGCCTTTCAAGCATTTCAACTTCGTCATCGCGTTTTATTTGTACATTACATAAAAACCGGACAACGTCATACTTCAAGCTATCGAGCATTGATTGAAACAATTCAAACGCTTCACGTTTATATTCCTGCTTCGGATTTTTTTGCGCGTAAGCTCTTAAACCAATACCTTGGCGCAAATGATCCATCAAAGACAAATGCTCTTTCCATAAATTATCCAGCACTTGCAACATGATATGCTTTTCGAGCTTGCGAATATTTGGTCCGACCTCTTCAACTTTAAGCTTATAAGTTTCAGCTACGGCCAGTTGAATTTTTTCGCGCAACTTATCTTCATGTAATTTATCGTCATCATCCAACCATTGCTGTATCGGCAATGACGTTGCGAATTCATTCGACAAACGCTGCTCAAGACCTGGAATATCCCACATTTCTTCTAGACTCTGAAACGGAATATACTCGCCAATAACTTCACCAATAACATCATCACGAATTGTCTCTATGGTGTCGCCAATATCTTCGGACTCTAATAATTCAGAACGTTGTTGATAGACAATTTGTCGCTGATCATTAGCAACATCATCATACTCAAGTAATTGTTTACGAATATCAAAGTTACGCCCCTCAACTTTACGCTGAGCCTTTTCAATAGCGTTACTTACCATTTTATGCTCAATCGCTTCACCTTTTTCCATGCCTAAGGCTTGCATAAAATTACGTACGCGATCCGAAGCAAAAATCCGCATCAGATTATCTTCCATTGAAAGATAAAACCGCGATAGACCCGCATCACCTTGACGTCCAGAACGGCCACGTAACTGATTATCGATACGGCGTGATTCATGTCGCTCAGTACCAATAATATGTAAACCACCCGCGGCAAGCACAGCATCGTGACGCTTCTGCCAATCTGCTGTTGCTTCAGCAATTTTATCTTCTGTAGGGTTCTTTAACGCGGCTAATTCAGCCTCGATATTACCGCCCAATTTAATATCAGTACCGCGGCCGGCCATATTGGTTGCGATAGTAACAACACCCGCCTTACCTGCCTGCGCAATAATCTCAGCTTCTTGTTGATGAAATTTAGCATTCAGTACTTTATGTTCAATTTTAGCCTTAGTGAAACGTGCAGAAATTTCTTCTGAGGTTTCAATCGACGCAGTACCAACCAGTACGGGAGCGCCCTTACGCGTCATTTCTTTTACATCTTCAGCTATGGCATCGTATTTTTCTTCTTTCGATAAGTAGACTAAATCATTAAGATCTTGTCTCTCCGCAGGAACATTGGTGGGCACAACAACAACTGACAAACCATAAATTTGCTTAAACTCAAACGCCTCCGTATCAGCTGTACCGGTCATACCCGCTAACTTTTTATACAAACGGAAATAATTTTGAAAAGTCGTTGATGCTAATGTTTGGCTCTCGGCCTGAATATTGACGCCTTCTTTTGCCTCTATGGCCTGATGCAAACCTTCTGACAAACGACGACCAGGCATGGTGCGACCTGTATGTTCATCAACTAAAACAACTTGGTTTTCCTGTACGATATATTCAACATTTTTGTTAAACAATGTATGTGCTTTTAAGCCGGAATAAACATGCTGTAAAAGGCCCAAGTTCGTTGCGGCGTATAAGCTTTCACCTTCAGCTAACAAACCAGCCTGAGACAAAAGCTCCTCAATATATGAATGTCCTTTTTCAGTCATTTCAACCGAACGTGTTTTCTCATCAACAGCAAAGTGACCTTCTTCGCTTACCTCAGCCCCCTCTTCTACTTCAGGCTGCTGTTCTAATTTCGGAATAAGCTCGTTAATGCGGCGGTACAGTTCCGAGCTATCTTCAGCTGGCCCAGAAATGATTAATGGCGTACGCGCCTCATCAATTAATATTGAGTCAACTTCATCAACAATGGCAAAGTTTAACTCACGCTGAAAGCGCTCTTCCAAAGTGAAAGACATATTGTCACGAAGATAATCAAAACCAAATTCATTATTGGTACCGTAGGTAATATCACTGGCATAAGCAGCGCGCTTTGATTCACCGTCCTGTCCAGAGAACACAACACCAACCGACAAGCCTAAAAATTCATAAACCGGACGCATCCAGTTGGCATCACGCTCAGCTAAATAATCATTCACTGTAACAAGATATGCACCGTCTCCTGACAGTGCATTCAAATAAATAGGTAAGGTCGCTACTAAGGTTTTACCTTCACCAGTTCGCATTTCAGCAATATGACCTTCATGTAAGGTAATACCCCCGACCATTTGTACATCAAAGTGCCTTAAGCCAAGAGTACGTTTACCGGCTTCACGCACAACAGCAAAAGCTTCGGGCAAAAGACTATCAAGCGTATCGCCATCAGCAAGGCGCGACCTGAATTCTTCAGTCTTCGCCTTTAATGCGTCATCGTCTAAAGCACACATTGATTCATCAAATGCATTTATTTTCTGCACGATTTTATTCATGCGTTTTAATTCTCGGTCGTTTTTGCTTCCGAAAACTTTCTTAGCAATATTTCCAAACATAATAGTAGCTGCGACTTTTTGATTTATTAAAATTAATAGAAGAACAGGATCAGGCTAGAAGCACCCAATCACTTAAAAATGAATAATATGAGAAATCAGCGACTGGCGCGATGAATATATGTAGCAGGATCGACAGGGCGACCGTGCTTGTAAACTTCAAAATGAACATGTGGGCCGGTAGAGCGACCGCTACTTCCCATCAGAGCTATCGCTTCGCCTTTCTTAACGATATCCCCAACTTTGACAATATTTTCTTTATTATGTGCATAGCGAGTCATAAACCCGCCATTGTGATTAATTTCTACCATTTGCCCATAACCTGAGCGCTCACCAGACCAAGTGACAACACCTGAAGCTACAGTAACAATACTCGAACCTTCTTTACCGGCAAAATCAACACCTTCATGACTCGCGATCCGGCCAGTGAACGGGTCTGTTCTACGACCAAAAGCTGAAGACATCCAACCTTTAACAATCGGTCGACCAGCGATAAAAATATCGTCTTCGATTTTTCTGTTCGCCAATAGTGTTTCTAAGATTTCAAGCTGCTGCTCTCTATCGTCGACTCGCTCAACGAGCTGATCAATCGCCTGAATAAAATCTGGGCTTTCATAGGCTATACCTAGATCACTCGTTTCAGGCCCCCCCAGTGCGGGTGCCTGGCTAAAATCAAATTCACCTTTATCAAGTTTAGCCACACCAGCAATACGTTCGCCTAATGCATCCAAACGAACCAATCTTGCCTGTAAAGTTGCCATTTTAACGGTTAGGGCTTGTAACTGCTGCTGTGCTTGCTGTTGCGTTTCAAGCAGTTCTTGCTGCTCATCTTGCATTTTACTTTTAAGCGCCGACAGCGCTTGATGATCAAGAACCTCACCATCAGGGTTAACTTGACTATAACCAACATAACCAGCGAGGCCCAACGGCATGCCGAGGAAACAGAGAGATAGGAATGTGCGAGTCATACGGCCTAAAGAGATCGATTTAGAATGGCCGTGTTTACCGCTAACAATAATGACTTTCATAATATGAATTTATCGACGATATTCGTATTTATGTACAATTTATATACAAAAAAGCAAGCATTTAAAATGCTTGCCTATGTTACCTAATTAAATATCGCATATAAATACTGCAATTGCCAATTAGACCACGACCAAATTAGTGAAGCCAATCATACTTAAAGCAGATAATAATGAAAACTTACAACAATAAAGCTTATACCGCGACAGAAACTGGCGCCATATACGAAATAGGTGCCTTAGATACGTCATCAAAGGTCACAACTTCCCAGGCATCAGTATCTGCTATCAACGCTCTTAATAATGCGTTATTCAGCGCGTGACCCGATTTATAAGCCCTAAATTCGCCAATCAAGCTATTTCCCAGCAAATAAAGGTCACCAATAGCATCTAAAACTTTATGTTTGACGAATTCATCGTCATAACGCAAACCGTCTTCATTAAGAATACGATACTCGTCAACAACAATCGCATTGTCAACACTACCGCCCTGCGCCAAGCCTTTTGAGCGCAAATACTCAAACTCATGCATAAAGCCAAAAGTACGGGCGCGACTGACCTCTTTCACAAAAGAAGTACTTGAAAAGTCTAATTCCACTTTGCCGCTACGGTCGCGGAATACAGGGTGATCGAAATCAATAGTAAAACTAACTTTAAAACCATCAAAAGGGAGGAAGATGGCTTCTTTATCATCATGAGTTACTTTGACTTCGCGCTTAATACGAATAAATTGCTTAGCCTTTTCTTGCTCTTGTATTCCCGCTGACTGAATTAGAAAAACAAAAGGCCCGGCACTACCATCCATAATAGGCACTTCAACAGCGCTTAATTCGACATAGGCATTATCAATCCCCAAACCCGCCATTGCAGACAACAAATGCTCAACGGTAGAAACACGAACATCACCTTTTACTAATGTGGTCGACAACATCGTGTCACCAACATTTTCAGCGCGCGCAGGTATTTCTACCTGAGGGCTAAGGTCTGTACGACGAAAGACAATACCGGTATCAACTGGCGCAGGTAGCAAGGTTAAGTAAACCTTATCTCCCGTATGCAAGCCAACTCCGGTTGCACGTATTGCATTCCTTAATGTACGTTGTTTAATCATGGCGGTTCTTCTGCTATCCGTAGATAGCTGCAATAGGGTTTAGTTTTACCCAGTACATAGACGCACTAATAATAAAATCTAAAACCAGTGAAATTATTGGTCAATGCCCAAAAATGAGGCGCGAATACTACCAGATAACCCGCACAACACCAAGAGGACAACCGACCACACTTACCAGCATTTCTTGCCACACTTTTCAAACTAACTAATTATCAAGCCTAGAACTTAATCTGCTTGTCTGCGTAAAAAAGCAGGAATATCTAAATATTCCATATCTTTATCTTGCACAGGCATTGCTTGTATAGACTCTTTAGCTACTGCTTGCTGAGGACTCTTACGCATAATAGTAGGGCGATCCAAACTGCGGTAATCAGTTTGTAAGTCACTCGACGACTGCTTGCTCTCAACAACTTTCAATGGCGCCTCGTTAACGTCCTCGTCGCCCAAGCCCGTTGCTACCACAGTAACTCTAAGCTCTTCTGACATTTCTGGGTCGATGACAGTTCCCACAACGACAGTAGCATTATCTGAAGCAAACTCTTCAACGATATCGCCCACTTCGGAAAACTCACCCAGAGACAAATCTAGGCCAGCAGTAATATTGACTAAGATACCACGTGCACCCTGTAAGTCGATATCATCTAATAGAGGACTGCGAATTGCAGCTTCAGCCGCTTCGCGAGCACGATCTTCACCGCGAGCATGCCCAGTACCCATCATTGCCATACCCATCTCAGACATAACAGTGCGCACATCGGCAAAATCGACATTAATCATACCCGGACGAATGATCAAGTCAGCAATACCTTGAACCGCACCTAACAATACATCATTTGCAGTTTTAAAGGCCTCTAACAAGCTCGCACTTTTACCAAGAACCTCTAGGAGCTTTTCATTAGGAATAGTAATTAAAGAATCCACATGCTGCTGTAGTTCTTTCATTCCATTCTCAGCAATTAGCATGCGCTTCTTACCTTCAAAAGAAAATGGACGCGTTACTACTGCTACCGTCAAAATCCCCATATCTTTGGCAATTTCTGCAACAACTGGTGCAGCACCTGTTCCAGTGCCGCCACCCATTCCTGCGGTAATGAAAACCATATCAGCACCGTGCAATGCCTCAGCGATACGATCTCTATCTTCCAACGCAGCTTGACGGCCAACTTCAGGATTAGCACCAGCACCTAAACCTTTAGTTATCGTTCCGCCCAACTGTAAAAGCGTTGTTGTTTCAACATCAGTTAGTGCCTGCGCATCTGTATTGGCGCAGATAAAATCCACGCCATCAACATCATTTGCAATCATGTGTTTAACGGCATTACCGCCACCGCCACCAACACCCACTACTTTTATTACTGCATTTTGTGGTACGTTATCAACAAGTTCAAACATAGTCTTTCTCCCTTTTTCAATTTTACTACCGTTGTTAAGTAGCTAACGCTGGTAGCCGTGCAATTTAAATAATTAAGTTACTAAAAGTTATTTTTAAACCAATCTTTCATTCGTGAAAAAGCATTTGCATCAGATTTGGAGGATGAACTTTTTCCAACACTGCCGCCTTTCTGCTGTTTCAAACCGTACTGCAATAATCCGACACCGGTTGAGTAGATAGGGTTACGAACGATATCCGTAAGGCCTGCAATATTCTGCGGTGTGCCGATACGAACCGGAGCGTGAAAAATCTCTTCCGCAAGTTCAACAACACCTTCCATTTTTGAAGTTCCACCAGTAAGAACGATGCCCGCAGCAATCAAATCTTCGAAACCACTACGCCTAAGTTCCGCCTGAACCAATGTAAACAATTCATCATAACGAGGCTCAACTACCTCGGCCAAAGCCTGTCTCGACAAATCGCGCGGCGGTCTTTCACCAACACTAGGCACCTTTATAGTTTCATCAGCGCCAGCTAATTGAGTTAGCGCACAAGCATATTTAATTTTAATTTCTTCGGCATTTTGTGTCGGCGTTCTAAGCGCCATTGCAATATCGTTGGTGACTTGATCGCCAGCAATTGGAATAACACCGGTATGACGAATTGCACCTTCCGTAAAAATTGCGATATCGGTAGTACCGCCACCAATATCAACCAAGCAAACACCTAGCTCGCGCTCATCATCAGTTAAGACCGAATAGCTAGACGCCAACTGCTCTAAAATAATATCTTCAACCTCTAGACCACATCGACGAATACATTTTTCAATATTTTGCGATGCATTTACCGCACAGGTAACTAAATGTACTTTTGCCTCTAAACGCACACCCGACATGCCTAAGGGCTCTTTAATGCCTTCCTGTGTATCAATGACATATTCTTGCGGCAAAATATGCAGTACTTTTTGATCTGCAGGGATTGCTACAGCTTGAGCGGCATCAATAACCCGCTCTAAATCTAAGCTGTAAACTTCGCGATCACGAATAGCAACAATACCGTGCGAATTTAAGCTGCGGATATGATTACCCGCTATACCTGCGTAAACCGAATGAATTTGGCAGCCAGCCATCAATTCAGCTTCTTCAACTGCGCGCTGAATCGATTGCACGGTAGATTCAATATTAACAACCACGCCTTTTTTTAAGCCGCGGGAAGGATGCGAACCAATGCCAACGATCTCTAGTCCGCCTTCCGCATTAATAGCCCCAACAATGGCTACGACTTTCGACGTACCAATATCAAGCCCGACGATCATTTTGTCTTCACCTGTGTTGCTCATCGGCAAACACTCCCTTCATGATTGTTACTAATTACTAAATAATTTAATAATTTATTAAGTCGCACTATTTTCATCCCATTGCACAGCCAAGCCATTGTTATATCTCATATCAACACGACTAACTTGTTCGAACTTATCGGCAAGCACTAATTCATAAACGCTAACAAAACGATGCATTTTCAACATTACATCACTGGCGCCGAGAAACATTTGTATCTTATTTGTCTCTCTGCCGTCACTTATTCCTATTACCCAATTACCCCGCTGACCAAGGCGCACTTGATGAATTTGCAAGCCTTGCTTATTTAACATCCCGGACAATTCACGATAGTGATTCATTACCTGGCTAGCACTTTGCTCTGGCCCCGACAACTGCGGCAAATCTACAAATAAAAAATCATCAAATTGCTCGGGAAAAAATAAATTGCCGCGATGGTTAAGAAGGCCATTATTTCCCCATCTAGCAATAGGCGTTTGCTCAACAACGGTAATACCAATTTCATCAGGCCACTGTCTATTTACCGAAATATCGTAAACCCATGGACGCTCTATTAACTTGTCACGTATACCGTCCAAATCAAGCAATACAAAACCTGCCTCTAAGTAGGGTGTCACTTCATCAATAATTGACTGTTTTCTTATGTGTCGAAAATCACCATTAATTGCAACTCTCGCTACAGGTTTATTAGTTAATTTAATAACCCCTTGATAACAAACAGCGGTAATCGCAACTACTAACAGAAGAATCAAAGCCGGATAACACCGACTTATATCAAAGGTGCGCGATGGCTTCGCCCGCTCGCTGACCGCTCCTCGATATTGCTTTTTCTGCTTTGATATTTTCATTATATAATTTTCAAAAATCAGTCTATATGTAATTAACTTCTTACTTACTTTTAAACATCTACACTCAAACGTAAAACATCTTCAACTAACTGCCCAAAATTTTTACCATCAGCTTTTGCCGCCATCGGCACTAAGCTATGGCTAGTCATGCCAGGCACTGTATTGACTTCCAATAAAAAAAACTCACCTAACTCATTTTGCATCACATCAACTCTGCCCCAGGCCTTACAACCAACGCTTTTAAAAGCGGCTAGAGCCAATTCTTTTATTTCTTCTTCCTTTTCACTACTTAAACCTGACGGCAAAATATAACGCGTATCATCAGCAATATATTTGGCATCATAATCATAAAAGGTATGATCAGTCTCTAAACGAATAACAGGCAAAGCACGATTCTCTAAAATAGCTACCGTAAACTCTGCGCCGCGAATAACTTGCTCAGCTAATACTTCATTATCGAATGTCTTAGCCGCCAAATAAGCCGCCTCTAACTCTGATTCCGTTGTCGCGATAGCCATACCAATGCTAGATCCTTCGCTAGCCGGTTTAATAATAACTTCACCCCATTTTTCGATTAAAGCTTTGCAATCAGATACATCTCTCAAAACAGTAAAATCTGGTGTCGATAGATTTTCGCTTTGCCATAACAACTTCGTTTTTATTTTATCCATTGCCAAAGCAGAAGCACTTACACCACTACCGGTATACGTAATACCAACCTTCTCTAAAGCACTTTGCACAGTACCGTCTTCACCACCTACACCGTGCAGTGCAATAAAAGCGTGTTTATAATTTTGCACAACGTCAGTTAGCCAATCAGGTGTAGCAGTATCGATAGCAACTACCTCGATGCCCTGCGACTTTAACCCTTCGATAATGGCAGCGCCGCTTTGTAGAGAAATCTCACGCTCAGCAGAACTACCACCTAATAAGACAGCTACTGGCCCTTGTAATTTCTTACGCCATTCGACTAATAAATGAGCTTGCCTAACTTCAGAATTCATTTAAAAACTCACCATTTCCTCAAAATTATTCTTCACTTTGTGACGACGCTAACTGCGCAGCTATACCACCCACGTTGCCGGCACCTTGTGTAAGTACTACATCTCCAGGCTGCACAACACCAGCCAACACAGCTGACACATCAGCAATGTCACTTACAAAAACAGGATCAACTTGGCCCCGACTGCGAATACTTCCGCACAGACTACGGCTATCCGCACCTGATATAGGATCTTCTCCTGCAGAGTAAACTTCTAGTAATAACAAACTGTCGACTGTTGATAGCACCTGTACAAAATCTTCATAAAGATCTTTAGTACGGGTATAACGATGAGGCTGATAAATCATCACTAGTCTACGATCAGGCCAAGCTTGTCGAGCAGCAGAAATAGTTGCTGCCACCTCAGTCGGATGATGCCCATAGTCATCAACCAATAATGCACTACCCTGACCTTTTTCATTGTTAACGCTTAAATCACCGTAAAGCTGAAAGCGGCGACCAACACCTTCAAAGTTTGCCAAACCATTCTGTATCGCAACATCGTCAACGCCTTCATCCGTAGCCACGGCAATAGCAGCTGTTGCATTTAAAACATTATGATCACCAGGCATATTAATAGTGACATCGATATCGGTCAGGTCACCTGGACGAGATACTGTAAAGGAGGTTTTTAAACTTTCTTTCTTGATATTAGCAATTGAAAAATCTGCATCTTCACTAAAGCCATAGGTCAACATCGCACGGCTAATTTGTGGCATCAATTCACGCACAACATTATCATCAATACAAAGAACAGCTATACCGTAAAAAGGCAAATTATGTAAAAACTCTGTAAATGTTTTTTTCAATTTTTCAAAATCGTTTTCGTACGTCGCCATATGATCGGCTTCAATATTAGTAACGACGGAGACCATAGGCTGAAGGTGCAAAAATGAAGCATCGCTTTCATCCGCTTCTGCAATCAAATAACGACTTTCACCTAATTGTGCATTGGTTCCGGCACTATTTAGCAAACCACCAATAACAAAGGTAGGATCTAATTTTGCAGCGGCAAATATAGAGGCAATTAAACTCGTTGTAGTTGTTTTACCATGGGTCCCCGCAATCGCAATACCATGCCTATAACGCATTAATTCCGCTAGCATTTCCGCTCTAGGAACAATCGGTATACGCTGCTCTCTAGCAGCAATAACTTCCGGATTAATATCACTAACCGCCGTCGAGCAAACGACAACATCTACACCTTGAATATTCTCTGCTTGATGACCAATAAAAATAATGGCGCCTTTAGCGTCTAGGCGTTGGGTATTTTTTGATACCTGAATATCTGAACCAGAAATCTCGTATCCCATATTCAGTAATACTTCAGCAATACCGCACATGCCCGCACCACCGATGCCGACAAAATGAATACGTTTAATGCGACGCATTTCAGGGACTATAAATTTTGGTTCAATATCACTCACTCGCAAGCTCCAGACAAACTGATGCAACTTTTTCCGCAGCGTCAGTTTTTGCTAATCCACGCGCTGCAATTGCCATTGATAACAAGCTCTCGCGTGAATCATTAAACTCAATTAATGCTTGTGCCAAGCTCTCAGCCGCCATAGATGACTGAGGCATTAACACGGCGGCGTCATTTTCAGATAACCAGCGTGCGTTTTCAGTTTGATGATCATCAATTGCATAAGGTAGTGGTACCAATATAGAAGCAACACCCGCAGCCATTAATTCAGCAACCGTTAACGCCCCTGCACGACACAAGACCACATCAGCCCAGGCATAAGCTGCAGCCATGTCATCGATAAATGCTTCGGTTTTCACCTCAAGATTCTTAGCACAATAATCACCTGCCACTACTTCAACATGTGCCGCCCCTGTCTGATGCCAAACCTGTGGGCGATCCTCTTCACTAATTATCTTTAAAGCTTGCGGCAACATTTCATTGATTGGCCTTGCACCCAAACTACCACCAAGTACCAAAAGCTTTAATTGACCAATATTCTGATAACGCTGTTGAGGCTCAGCAATGGCTGCAATAGAAGCTCTCACCGGATTACCAATAAATATACTTTTACTACCTAAATCTATTGGGTAACCCGTCAACGCACGATCAGCAACAGCAGACAATAAACGGTTAGCAGTACCCGCGACTGCATTTTGCTCATGAATCACCAGCGGACGACCTGTTAACCAAGCAGCCAAGCCACCAGGGCCTGATACAAAACCGCCCATACCTTAAATGCAAACTGGCTTTAATTTAATCACTATGCGAAGCGCCTGATAAATAGCACCGATTAAATTAAATATAGCTTTCAGCATGTTAAAAATATTTTTCCCGCGTAAGCCCGAAACCATAATGTAGTGAATCGGTATATCTGCAGCAGGCACCAAACGCTCTTCAATACCTGAACGTGTTCCCAGCCATTCGACATTAATGCCCTGCTGTCGCAAACAGTCAGCTGCGGCCAGCGCAGGGAACACATGACCACCAGTGCCGCCAGCCATTATTAATACCGATTGATTCAGGTAACTCGTCATGCAGCAGCCCTCCTCAAACGTTTATTTTTTTCATCAGGCTTGTTGGCAGCAATTTTTTTAACTCTGCGTTTTGCTTCCTTTTTCATATTGCGATTAGCGGTGGTAACCAATTCATGGTTAATTCGAAAAACCATCGCCAATAAACCGCAACAAACAATTAAACTACTGCCGCCATAACTTAAGAAAGGCAGTGTTAAACCTTTCGTCGGCAACAAGCCGGTATTAACACCAATATTGATAAAGACTTGCCCGCTAATCATCATTGCAATGCCATAAGCAACATAGGCACTAAACAACTGCCCCACCTTCTCTGCTTGCCGACCAATACTCATTACACGACCAATTACTAATGCAAATAATGCAATTAGCGTTAACGAGCCGATAAAACCAAACTCTTCAGCAAAAATAGCGAAGACAAAATCTGTATGTGATTCGGGTAAGTAAAAAAGTTTTTGAATGCTGTTTCCCAAACCAACGCCAAGCCACTCACCTCGACCAAAGGCGATAAGTGCCTGCGTTAACTGATAACCGGTATCAAATTGATCAGCCCAAGGATCGGTAAAAGCGGTGAAACGTTTCATTCGATAGGGCTCACTAATCACCAAAATCACTAGCGCGGCTAACGACGCTAAAATAACTAAAGCAAATTGCCAAAGTCTAACCCCCGCCAAAAAAATCATCCCAAATGCTGTACCGACAGTAACAACTGTGGCGCCAAAATCGGGCTCCAACATTAATAGCAACGTTACTGCAAACAACACAGCCATTGGCTTTATAAAACCGCGCCACTGTTCACGTACTTCACTTTGCCGCCTGACCAAATAACCTGCTAAATATAAAATCACGCACACTTTTGCAATTTCTGAACACTGCAATGTTAATGGACCCAATGCCAACCAACGGCGACTACCATTAACTTCACGGCCGATACCAGGAATCAAAACAACAACCAACAGGGCAAAACCTGCAAATAACCACAGCCAACCCGTACGCTGCCAAAAACTCATGGGAATACGGTAAATAATTAATCCACCTACCACACCTAATGCCAAGTGGAATAAATAGCGCGCCATATGAAAAAATGGATCACCATAACGCTGCGCAGCAAATTCAATTGAAGCTGAACTCATGGCAACAAAGCCAATCACAATGAGAGCAACAACACTGGCAGCCAAAATTTTATCTATAAAAATCTCGCTGAAGATTTGTGATTTTCCAGTCATTGCTATCATTGGCAACCTCGATCATTCTGAGGTGAAGCGGCTAATTGCAAAACACAATGCTTAAACATGTCGCCACGATGCTGATAATCATCAAACATATCAAAACTGGCGCAAGCAGGAGACAGCAAAATCACATCA
>CALBVI010000458.1 GCA_937969395.1 uncultured Spongiibacteraceae bacterium
TAAACATTGGATTTTTAAACGTGGTCGGTTTGGCAAAAAAGAATCCCATACCTTCATCGCAACTGACATCAATAATCAAGCTGTTGGGTTTGAGGCATTCGCTTTCCGATTCAAGAACATAGTGGGTAGGATTGTCAGTTTCTTGAAAGGTGCCGTTGACAATAATGTCGGCCTTACTGAGTAGCTCGCTTAACGGTCGCGCAGTACCGTCGTGCTCGACAACCATCATCCGCGCTTCGGTGTCACTACCTTCACGTATTTTTACGTAGTGGCAGTCGAGTACCTCTTCACGTACTTCGTGATCAGGGCGTTGAATACAAATGGTGATATCTCTAAAACCATGTGCCTTGAGCGCGTATATTGCACCGCGACTAACTGCGCCAAAACTGAAAATAACTGTTTTGCGTTGATTGCCATAGTGGCCATCGATGCCTCTAAGTTGTAGTGCATGTAGTATTGCGCAGTAACCTGCCATCTCGTTATTTTTATAGAAGGTGTGGCGACCTACATGTCCGTTAGGTGCCCAAACAAACATATCTTCAAAGGCAATCAGTGTCAGCTTACGATCGAGTGCGGCTTGGGTGATGGCTTGTTGCTGAACACAGTGCACGTAGCCCCAAAGAATGCCGCCTTCTTTAAGTTCAAGTAAGTCTTCTAGTACAGGTTTGCCAATAATAACCTTGCCGATGTCAGCTAGTATTTCATGGCGTGTTGCTATACCACCAGTTTGAGCGGCAATTTCTTCGTCGGTTATACCAAAGGATGTTCCATAGCCCGCTTCGAATATCAGCAGCTGACGAATATGTTCAGGGATGCGCTTTAAGTGTTTAGGGTGAATAGGAAAGCGTCGTTCATCTTCTTTTTTTGAAGTTCCGATGACGCCTAGTGTTAAGTTATTCATGGTGTTTCCTTGGTTGAGATGATCACGACTTGCGATATTAGATAATGGTCATCAATTTTCTAGCAGCTAGGTTTGCTATCGCTAAAATGATTAATATCGGTGATCGTAAAAACCAAAACGTAGTTGGTGAGATGGCATTGCTAAATCGGCCATTTATGACCGGTGAAGTAATGTAGAGCTCAATTGTCGCCCAAAAGCGTGAGAGGTAAGGGAAGAGAAAAGAGTAATGTTTGTCTGGTTGAGGGCCTCAGACAAGTAGGATGAAATACCATCTTACGCTACATCGATCACAATAGGTGAAGCGATATTTGGGGGGTGGGGTAAGTCTGGCTACTTTATTAGAATATGATTAAGGGTATTCAGGCTCTGTAGCAATAATTATTTTTCGTTAATATATTGTTGTTACGGTTTTTTGCCTGACGTTGTCTAACATTAGGAGTAAAAATTATGGTTGTAAGTCATAACTTTTACTCGAAAACTGCTCACAAATTTTGTGCCTTTTAGCGGCATTATTCCGTTTTAAAGTGAGATAGCAATTGTTGTAAGTCGACGGCGAGTGTCGATAATTCTGCTGCTGCTGATGTCGTTTGGTTAGCGCCGGAAGAGGCGGCTACTGATAAGTTGCTGATGCTAATGACATTGCTATTAATTTCTTCTGATACGGCTGTTTGCTCTTCTGCTGCGCTGGCAATTTGCATATTCAAATCATTGATCGTGGTTATGGCTTCGGTGATTGTGTCTAATGCTTCGGTTGCCAATGCTGCCTGAGTTACGCTGTGCTGTGCTTGTTGGTGACTAGATTCCATAACAGTCACGGCTTCGCGAGCGCCTGTTTGTAATTTTACAATCATGGTTTCAATTTCTTGGGTTGAGTCGTGAGTTCTAGAAGCTAAGGTACGTACTTCATCGGCCACTACTGCAAAGCCACGTCCTTGCTCTCCTGCCCGAGCCGCTTCAATAGCTGCATTTAATGCCAGCAAATTAGTTTGTTCGGCAATTGCTTTAATGACATCAAGTACTGAACCAATATTTTCACTATCGTGTTCAACGGCCTTAATAACGGTAGAGGCACTTTCAATATCTTTGGCTAATAGTGATGTGCTTTTCGACGTGGATGCGACGATGTCTTTACTGGTTGTGGATTCGTTATTGGCAGTGGCTGCGGTTTCTGATGCGCCAGCAGCATTGCGGGCAACTTCTCGAACAGTTGCTGTCATTTCTTCTACGGCTGTCGCAACCAGTGTGATTTCAGTATCTTGATTAATAACATTTGTCGCGCTTTCTTCAGCAACTGTCGATAGCTCTTCGCTGGCGACAGTTAATTGGTTGGTCGCAATAATAACTTTGCTGAGTAACTGGTTGAAGTTGGTTTTGACTTTGTTATAACTATTAATGATTTCGGATATTTCGTCTTTAGTAAATTGTTCTGCTTCAACCGTTAAGTCGCCTTCGGCTAATACATTCATTCTCCGAGAAATATAATTAATACTTTCCTTGACTGAAACTGACAGTGAAATGAATAAATAAATAATGGCCAGGACAACAAACACAGCAGTAATTTGGCAGAAGAGGGATATTTGTTTGGTCGCTGCTAGTTGCTCTGCCAATAAATTATCCAAACTGGTGACTAATTCATCATAGAGTTCGTAGGTGCTACTAATGGCAGCGGTAGCACGCTCAAAAGCCTCGTTGCTTGTTATGGTAATGTTGTCCGCAGTTAATAACAGGTCATCAGTTATTAGTGATTCAATGTCGTGTAAGGCGCGTTTATTGGTTTTTTCGATGGTGCCAATTAATGGGCGCAGTGCAGGATTTACATT
>CALBVI010000459.1 GCA_937969395.1 uncultured Spongiibacteraceae bacterium
AATCCTGATCCATTAATCATACTAATGATTCGCTTATTTACTGACGCTATTGATTTATCTTTAGCTTTTCCGATCAAAACATATCCCGTTTTTCTTTCAAGCAATGTCACTATGCAATGGTTGCTGCCACGCCCATGAACGGTATCAATTTCCCAGTGCCTTTTATACCGACGTGTTTCAACTGCATGACTACGTTCAGATATGTGTCTCCTAGTATCAAGTTTGAAGTGCGACAATAATCATTAAATTCCAAAATAAATTTCCTCGGGTGTTTGGTAATCATAACGCTTTTATTGAATTCAATAATCGCATGTCTTACGTTTTTTATGCCAACATTGCCAAAATTAAACGGCCAATACATAAAATGCTGCATCTGTGCTGTCTTACATGATGGTGGAGGCCATTGCAGCGAAGACGTTCTTCAACCATTAACCCTCAGTCTATTGGCGTGAGGGCAAATCATCTTTATGCTTTAGCTTAGAAACTCTACTGTGATGTCTTGTATACTATTGGGTGAAGATTATTCTGTGCTCAGTATGAAGTGAGCGATAGCTAGTCAGAAAACTACGAATAATGTAATGTTCAGCATTGGCCATTATATTATTCTTGTTTAAGTCTATATAGTCGGCCTTCGTTTACATGGGGCTACACTGTTTATTGAACGTGTCGAAGACGCCTTTTGAACATTTAAAAGTGAGAAATAATGAAAGCAATATGGGTAACTGAAAAATCACCTTCGCCTAATGATATCCAAGTATCTCTTGATAATATGCCTAAACCGGTAATCAACAAGGATCAATGTTTGGTAGAAGTTCAAGGTAGCGGCGTAAATCAAAGTGATGTGAAAATGATTTTGGGCATCATGCCGAATACGGTATGGCCAAGAACACCTGGGCGCGATTATGCTGGGGTTGTGGTTGACGGCCCGCAGGCGCTGATTGGCAAATCCGTTTGGGGTAGTGGTGGTGATTTAGGTAACTCACGTAACGGTGCTCATGCCGAGTATGTGGTTGTCGATACTGAGAGCGTACATGAAAGACCATCTAATATAAGTGCTCACGAAGCAGCGAGTGTAGGGGTTCCTTTTTGTACGGCTTATCTCGGGTTGATCCGTGAGGCTAACATCACGGCTGATGATACCGTTGTGGTTTTAGGGTTAAACGGCACAGTTGGTGAAGCCGTTACTCAGATTGCAACGATGGTTGGCGCGCGGGTGATTGGCGTGCAGCGTTCAAGTGAGCGTTATACCGGACATACTAATAGCCCTGTCGATATTATTGATTCAACTCAGGGTAATGTCGTTGAAAAAATTCGAGAGTTGACCGGCGGCGAAGGTGCCAATGTGGTATTTAATACCGTGGGCGATCCTTATTTTACGATAGGCAATCTTGCACTTGCTTCGCAGGGTTATCATTTTATTATTTCCAATATTAAAAAAGAAGTGACGCTTGATATCAGTCAGCTTTATCGCAACCGAACGCATTTAGTTGGTCTGGCGAGTACTTTTTACAACAGTTGCGAGTTGGGTGAGGTTTTAGAAAAACTTCGTCCTGGTTTTGAATCGGGCCAGTTAAAGCCTTTTGCAATACATGAGGAATCTGTTTACGCCTTAGAAAATGCTAAACAAGCTTATGAGGCTGTGATTAACGGTTTGACGCGTAATCGGGTTATTTTAGATCCAAAGCGATAATGCTAAGCAGCTAAATTTGTCAGTGTTTTAGAAGGATGGGCGTTGTTATTAATTAAAGTAATTTAATTCAAAAGTAGGCGCTATACAGCGAGGTTGTTATTGCAATATTAACAACGCTGATAGCGCAGACTTAATAAACGTTTTTGCTGAATATAGGCTGGATACAGTTTGTTAAAGTGTCATTGATTGGCTTGAAAGGCTTAAACCAATGTTGAAGCTGCCTTCATTAATTAACCATTTCTTTATCGTATAACTGCGCGCACCTTCGCTATGCATAGGGTCAGCATCAGCTAGTGCTTTAGCCGCATCCATAGACTCAGCCCGATAAATAATCAAACCGCCACCAAACATCATTTCACCGGTATCGTCACTCACTGGTCCTGCTAGCATGAGTGATCCCTTAGCCTCTAGTTCTATTTGGTAAGCTAAGTGAGCAGGCAATACGCGTTGCAGCTCTTCGGGTGTGCTGCAAGGTGATGACTCAACAATAAATACTTCGTAGGCCAAGGCGCCGCGAGATTTTGCTATTGCTTTGTATTCTGACCAAACTGGCATAGTGTTTTTCCTTTAAGTGCGACTGTCTCAGTCTTGATAAGTGGTTGATGTATTTTCGTATTATAGGTTAGAGCTGCTAACAATGTGACGTTAATTGCTTCTAGTCCCCATCCCTTATTTGTTAAGTGTTGTTTTATTATTGGTCTTAATGAAAAAACCAATAGCCTGCTAGAATTGCCACGGTAATACCAGCGAGGTCAGCGAGTAGGGCACAGCCAATCGCGTGTTTTACGTTTTTGATGCCAACACTACCAAAATAAACGGCTAAAACATAAAAGGTTGTTTCTGTACTACCTTGCATAATGGCAGAGATGGTAGCGGCGAATGAGTCGACACCAAAGGTACTCATGGTTTCTAGCATCATTGCGCGCGCGCCACTACCGCTCAAGGGCTTCATTAAGGCGGTTGGTAGTGCCTGAATAAAGTCAGTATTAAAGCCGAGTGAAGAAAACAAATATTCCAATCCATAGATAATACCATCCAATACACCGCTGGTACGCAGTAAGCCGATGGCTACGAGCATGGCGATTAAATAGGGTATGAGTTTTATCGCGACATCAAAGCCTTGCTTTGCACCTTCGATAAAATCTTCGTAGACATTATTTTTTTTATACCAGCCAGAAAATAGAAATAACATAATGATGGCGAACAAAATAAGATTACCCAGTAGGGATGAGCTGCTCGACATTTCCTCCGCGGGTAAACTCACTAACCAGCTACCGAG
>CALBVI010000460.1 GCA_937969395.1 uncultured Spongiibacteraceae bacterium
TTAATTCATTTTAATGGTTTTTTCTATGTCTCAGTCTTTTGATCACCCGGTTTATAATTATCAGGTTGTTCGTCAGTTTGCCGTAATGACGGTAATTTGGGGAATTATTGGTATGGGCGTCGGTGTACTTATTGCCGCTCAGTTAGTCTGGCCCGCGTTAAATTTTGAAATACCATGGCTAACATTCAGTCGTTTAAGGCCGCTGCATACCAATGCTGTTATTTTTGCTTTTGGTGGTAGTGCATTGTTCGCTAGCTCATATTTCATTGTGCAGCGTACCTGTCAGGCTAGGCTCATATCAGACAAAGTAGCGGCTTTTACCTTCTGGGGTTGGCAGTTGGTTATTCTTTGTGCCGTGGTTAGTCTTCCTTTAGGTTATACCTCTAGTAAAGAATACGCCGAATTAGAGTGGCCCATTGATATTCTGATTACTATCGTTTGGCTTGCTTATGCCTACGTTTTCTTTGGCACTATTGTGAAGCGTAAGATGAGTCATATTTATGTGGCTAACTGGTTTCTAGGTAGCTTTATTATCGCGGTGGCAGTATTGCATGTGGTCAATAGTGCGGTGATACCGGTAAGCTTTATGAAATCTTATTCTGCTTATGCCGGCACTACTGACGCAATGATTCAGTGGTGGTATGGACACAATGCGGTGGGTTTCTTTTTGACCGCAGGCTTCTTAGGGATGATGTATTACTTTGTTCCTAAGCAGGCTGAGCGTCCTGTTTATTCTTATCGTTTGTCGATTGTTCACTTCTGGGCGTTGGTCGCTGTTTATATTTGGGCGGGCCCTCACCACTTACATTACACCGCATTACCTGATTGGGCGCAGAGCTTGGGGATGGTTATGTCTTTGATCCTATTAGCGCCAAGCTGGGGCGGCATGATTAACGGCATGATGACGTTGTCAGGTGCTTGGCACAAATTGCGTGATGATCCAATCTTGAGATTTTTAGTGGTGTCTTTGTCATTTTACGGGATGTCTACTTTTGAAGGCCCAATGATGGCGATTAAAACCGTTAATTCGCTTTCTCATTATACTGACTGGACGATTGGTCATGTTCACTCAGGTGCTTTGGGTTGGGTGGCGATGATTTCTATCGGTGCCATGTATCATTTGATTCCGGTTCTATTTGGCCGTACCCGGATGCATAGTGTTGGCATGATTAATTTGCATTTTTGGTTGGCGACAATAGGTACAGTGCTGTATATCACGTCGATGTGGGTTAACGGTATTTTACAGGGATTAATGTGGCGTGCTTACAACACTGATGGTTCTTTAACTTATAGTTTTGTTCAATCGGTGGAGGCAAGTTATCCCGGTTATATCGTTCGATTAATTGGTGGCGGTATGTTCTTTACTGGAATGCTAGTCATGGCTGCCAATGTTTATTTTACCACTCGCAGTAAAGAGAATCATCGTGCACTTGATGAAGCCGGTGAGCGTGCTTCTATTGCTCAAGCACTGTAGTTGACGAGGATAGAGGACTAAATTAATGAAACATGATTTTGTAGAAAAAAATATTGCAGTTATGGTGCTGCTAACAATCGTTGCGATTAGCTTTGGCGGTTTAGTTGAAATCGTACCACTGTTTTTTATTGAGGAAACAACGGAGCCAGTTGAGGGCTTAATGCCATTAACGGCTACCCAGCTTGAAGGGCGAGATATTTATATTCGTGAAGGCTGTGTGGGTTGTCATTCACAAATGATTAGACCTTTGCGTTCTGAAACTGAGCGCTATGGTCACTATTCTGTAGCGGGTGAATTTGTTTACGATCATCCGTTTTTATGGGGTTCAAAACGAACCGGGCCGGATCTGGCGCGAGTGGGTGCTCGTTATAGTGATGATTGGCACCGTGCTCATTTAATGGATCCGCGCAGCGTGGTACCAGAGTCTAATATGCCTGCATTCCCATGGTTATTTGAGAATACGGTTGATGGCAGTATGACCGGTAAAAAAATGGCGGCATTGAGAATGGTTGGTGTTCCTTATACTGACGAAGATATTGCGGCTGCCGCAGAAGCTGTCGAAGGTAAAACTGAGATTGAAGCTTTGATTAGTTATTTGCAGCAGCTCGGTACGCTGTTTAAGCACAAACGTTAGGAGGGCATCATGAGTGAATCTAGTTTTCTCGATATCAATTTTTTGCGCGGTCTGGCGACTGTTTTTACAATGATTGCCTTTTTGGGGGTTTGCCTGTGGTCATATAGTGGCCGGCGAAAAAAAGGTTTTGATCAAGCCGCTAATTTACCTTTTGCTAATGATGAATTAGATGAGGCGTTAGCCAAAAAAAATCATGTGGGGAGCAATAGTTAATGAGTACGTTTTGGAGTCTTTGGATTATTGTTTTAACCACAATCACACTGATTGCTTTGGTTTATTTGTTATTTAGTAATCGTAAATCAACTAATAAAGGCCCTGACTCGACAACGGGTCATGTTTACGATGGGATTGAAGAATACGATAACCCCTTGCCACTTTGGTGGTTATATATGTTCGTAATCACCATTGTGTTTAGTGTTGGTTATCTTATCGCTTACCCTGGCATGGGTAATTTTAAAGGGGTTCTTGGCTGGACGCAGATTAATCAGTGGCAGAAAGATGTGGATAAGGCTGAAGAAAAATATGGCGCGATATTCGCGCAGTATTCTTCAACACCGGTCGAAGAATTAATCCATGATAAAAAAGCCCTAAAAATGGCGGGTCGAATTTTTTCGAATAACTGCGCTCAGTGTCATGGTAGTGATGCCCGTGGCAGCTATGGCTTTCCTAATCTAACGGATAGCGAATGGATTTATGGTGGTAGTGCTGAAGAGATTAAAACAACTATTACTCATGGTCGTACCGGAGCAATGCCTGCGTGGGGGACTATCCTCGGTGAGGACGGCATTAAAAACGTTAGTGCCTATGTTTTGAGCCTCAGCGACCGTCAGGCTGCAGTTGGTGATGCTGAGCTGGGCAGTGAAAAATTCAAATTGTTTTGTGTTGCTTGCCATACTGCTGATGGTACCGGTAATCCAGCATTAGGTGCGCCCAATTTGGCTAATAATATCTGGTTGTATGGCGGATCGCAGGGTTTGATTCAGCGCACTATTAACTTAGGGCGCAATGGCGCGATGCCAGCCCATCAAGAATTATTAAGCAGTGATAAAATTCATTTGCTAACGGCTTATATTTATAGTCTTAGTAATGGTGATTCAAAAACCGATCTTAGTTTGAATAATAATAACTCTGAACCAGATCTTGCACTGGTAAAGTGATATGACCGCAGGTGGTAATGAAAAGAATCGTAGCAGTGACAAAATCGCTGTTACGAATATTTCTGATGGGGAAGACAGCGCTGTTCAGGAATTTCATCCAGACGGTGTGTCTGGTCTTGATCTTTATCAAAAACGCGAAAAAATATACACCCGTAACATCAAAGGTTTTTTTCAGCGACTTAGACTCTATACGGGCTGGCCATTATTACTGGGTTATTTTTTCTTACCGTGGATAAATTGGGATGGCCATCAAGCCGTTCTATTCGATTTACCGAGTCGACAGTTTTATATTTTTGGCCTAACTTTTTGGCCTCAAGATTTTTCTTTATTAGCTGGCTTACTGGCTATTGCAGCATTTAGTTTATTTACCGTTACTGTGTTTGCTGGTCGAGTGTGGTGTGGTTATACCTGCCCGCAAACTGTGTGGACGGCCATGTTTATGTGGGCGGAACAAATTACTGAAGGGAGCCGCAATCAGCGTATTAAACGTGATAGCGGGCCTTTTAGTTGGGATAAGTTTCGGCGTAAAACGCTAAAGCACAGTCTCTGGGTAGGCATTTCATTAGTGACAGGCTTTACCTTTGTCGCCTACTTTTCACCAGTGCGTGAGTTG
>CALBVI010000461.1 GCA_937969395.1 uncultured Spongiibacteraceae bacterium
GAGCGACCTGAAAATAATTGTTTTGTGCATTATCAAGCGCCGGCGAACAAGATGAAATACATCTTCAATAAAGGCTTTATTGGTTTAAATGGCTGTAGTTTAACGGTCGCCAATGTTGATAAGGCAAATAATACCTTCCAAGTTTGCTATATACCGGAGACACTTAGAGTGACAACACATGGTCTTAAAAAGGTGGGTGACAAGATAAATTTTGAAATAGATCGTCAAACGCAGACTATTGTTGATACTGTTGAGAGCTTTTTACAGGCCAATGCCGCTGGTGTTGCTGGTTAGATAATATTTTTATTATTAGGTGGATGTATCTAAGTGACATTTGTTGAGTTCATGAGCTTTGATAAAGATGGTGAGCGTGTATTACGCGCTACTATTGAGCGGCTGCATGGTGAAGAAGCTATGTTGAGCTACTATCAGCTGCATGGTTTGTTACTTGCCTTGGCGTGTTCGCCAGAGGCGATAAAGCCTGCAGAGTGGTTTGAGTTGATATGGCTGAATGATGAGCCACAATTCGATAGCGAGGAAGAGGCGAAGAGCTTTTTTAAATCGGTGGTCAGCTTGTTTCATCAGATTCAGGAAATGGCCCAACAGCATCGATTTTTACCCTTTAGTGCCAATTACTCTGAGCGCTGGCAGCCTGAATTAGCGCAGTGGTGCGAAGGCCTGTTAATGGGCCATCAATACTTAGAGGACTTATGGCTTATTGCCATTGAAGATCTTGATGATGCCAGTTTGACTGAAGAAGTTGAAGTTACCCTAAGCTTGGCAGCAACGTTTGCTGATTTTGAAGACGCAAAGCAAATGTCATTAGAGCAGGACCTATCGTTAGGTGATGAGCATTTGCCGGAAGCTTACCAATTATTTTGGAAGGTTTTGGCGGGTTATGCCTGTGTCGCTAGCTTGTGGGGGGAGAGTCACTGGGAGGCAGATACTGAGCAAATGTTCCTGTCTTTGGAGTCCGTGCCCCGTGATCAGCAGTGCCCCTGTGGCAGTGGTGAAGTTTTTGCTAAATGCTGTTTGCATTAAATTGATAATCTCAGCTTGCTAAAAAGTCCTATGAGGGGAGTAGGCTGAGTGTGATATTAGTGGTATAAAAGTGGTCTTTCATTATGGACAATTGATAGGCTGATGTAGGTAGTGGCTTGATTTAGCATTACTGAGCAGTCTGGGGTCTGGCTTTAAATGGCAAAAAATACTAATAACATTAATGATCTAGCGGATAAAATTTGCACGGAAGTACTCGCTTATATTCCAACTCAGTTTGAGCGCAGTGCTGCAAAAAAGAACTTACTGAACAAAATTCAAGGTTTGTTAGGGGAAAACGATTACTCCGAGAGCCTACCTCAGTCTCGTCGAGTCACTATTTTACTTTCTGATATTCGCGGTTTCACCGCTCTAGCTGAAACGTATTCAGCAATGACGATCATGGATTTGTTGAATCGTTACTTTTCAGCGATGACAAAAATTATTGTTGAGCATGGTGGCACCATCGATAAGTTGATGGGCGATTCAATTATGGTTTTGTTTGGTGCTCCTAATACTGAAGTCGATGATGTACAGCGTGCTATCGCTTGTTCTGTTGAGATGCAGCGAGCTATGTCTGAATTCAATGAACAGAATAAATTGCTGGGTTTACCTGAGATGTACATGGGGATTGGCATCAATACCGGTGAGGTTATGGCTGGAGCCATAGGTTCTGAACATTATCGCGAATATACGGTGATTGGCGATGAAGTGAATCTGGCCTCGCGAATAGAGGCTCAAAGTTTACGTGGCCAGGTACTGATTAGCGAAAACACCTATTTAGTGGCGAAGCAGTATGTATTAGTTGGCGAGCCTAATCATGTTCAATTGAAAGGCAAAAAGAAGCAGGTGTGTTTCTATGAGTTGCTAGGCACCACTAGGCCGCATGCGATGACGGTCCCTCGACGTGAAATTCGTAAAAGTCCTCGTATTGAAATTAGTATGCCTTGCTTCTTTCAGCGCATGCAGGGCAAGCGTGTATACGAAGAGAGAATAGAGGCAGAGGTGGTCGATTTGGGATATAACGGCTTATCGATGATTACCCAAACCCCCTTGGATACTTTTGCTGAGATTAAAATGGAAGTATCACTACAGCTTTTAGGGACTAAAACCACAGATATTTACGCCCGCGTGGTGAAGTCAGAGGATACTGATCATGGTTTGCTTTGTAGTGTTGAATTTACATCCATGGAGCAATCTGGGCAGGAAATTATTAAGAAGTTTGTTGATAGTCAGATGGTAAACTAACGCTATTTGCAGCGCGGTAAAATAATTGCAGCTTAATTAAGAGTGGCAGTTGTGTTCTGCTGATTAAAGCGTTACTTTCCTGTTTATGGAATCCCTTAGCCCTCCCTCTTTAAGTGCGCAGCTGCAAGCTTTGCGTACCAAACATCGAAGTCTCGATGTCGAAATTATCCGTCTGCAAGATTTTCCTTACAGTGATCAAATTCATCTTCAGCGGCTTAAGAAGCAAAAGCTTCGAGTAAAAGAAAATATCGAGCTGCTACATGCCTTATTAATTCCTGATTTAAATGCATAAGTCGTAGTTTGTAGTATAAATAAACGGCAATAACGGCCGATAATAAAGTACTAGAATTTTAGACGCTCAGCGTTTATCAATGCTGTAAATTACTTAATGATTAGCCGTGCAGGGGCTTTGTGACCATGAGCATATTTCATAACAAAGAGCTTGCACCTGAGATTCTCCGAGAATTGATAGACGGTTTTGAAGAGCATTATCTGGCTAGTGAATCGATGTTAATTCAATTAGATCGAACGCCTGATGATCTAGGCATTATTCGTCAGTTGTTTCGTTCTGTTCATGCGATTCAAAGCGATTTGGGTGTTGTTGGATTTTCTCCAGCAATGCCTCTGTTGACCGCGACGGAAGAGTTACTTGGCCTGCTTCGTGATGGTCGCTTTGTGTTCAGCTCGATGATTGGCGACTTAGTGCTGCTTGTGCTCAACCAAGTAAAATCTTACGTGGATACCTTTAGTCAACTGGGCTTGGTTGAGTATGATGAGCAGTGGTCAGCTGAGCTTAGCCAATTGATACATGACCTTGCCATGGGGCCTGATGAGAGCCGAGATCAGTTGGTCGTCGATGCTATTCGTTTTATTGATCCTGCGGTTATTATCGGTGGTCCAGAAGAAGAGGCTGATTACAGCCGTATACAAAGTGACAATTTTTTATTGGATCAAGGATTTAAATACGAAAAAGATTTACGTTTTTTTCGTGATTTAATGATGCCGATTGAAAGCCGCTCGCAATATTGGAACGGCCGCGGTGATCGTATATTAAAGATGGCGCTGTTGTTAAATGAGCTGGATGGAAGTCCGGTCGATAGCAACCAATTAGCCGTGGCAGTGTATACACATGATTTTGGTATGGCGTTTATTCCTGTTGAGTTATTGCATAAAAACACCACGTTAACCGATACAGAAATTTTATTATTGCGCTCTCACGTGCAAAGCAGTGCGGACTTATTGCAGCATATGTCGCCCTGGCGTGAAGCAAAGCAAATAATCATGCAGCATCATGAGGCGTCTAATGGTTCTGGTTACCCTTATGGCCTGCGTGAAAGAGAAATCTGTGATGGTGCAAAAATCTTAGCTATTGCTGATACCTTTGATGCGTTAACCCATCAGCGTGCCTATGCTGCGGATCAAAAGCGTCCCATTATACGCGCCGTTAAAGAGATTAATGATTGCGCTGGCAGCCAGTTGAGTCAGTATTGGGTGGATGTTTTTAACAGTGCGGTGCAGCCTGTTTTACTAGCTCATCGCTCAGCTTTGTAGATAGTTAATTTAGGTGTAAATAAATAATAATTTGGTATAACCATGGATATTGATTTATCAAAATTATCGGGTAACAGTGTTTATCATACGATGGTTCAGTCAATCGTTCCTAGACCGGTGGCGTGGGTGTTATCGGATAATGGCGATGACAGTTTAAATTTAGCACCGTTTTCATATTTTAGTGCGGTTAGCAGTGCGCCGCCTTTAATAATGTTGTCGGTTGGAAAAAAGCCTGATGGCAGTGAAAAAGACACCTTAACTAATATTGAGCAAAGAGAACAATTTGTTGTGCATATTGCACACCGGGAATTAGCGCACTTGGTTAATGAGAGTGCGCTGGGGTTGGCGTTTGGTGAGTCGGAATTAGAGATGCTGGGGTTGGCAACCGAACCTTTTGGTAACTTTAGATTACCGCGATTAAAGGATTGTCGGCTTGCGATGGCTTGTGAACGCTATCGCGTGGATAGTATTACAGAAAACCAAGCAATGATTTTGGCGGAAGTAAAATCCATTTACGTTGCCGATGATATAGTTAGTGAAAATGATGGCAAGATAAAAATCCATGCAGACAAATTGGATCCTATCTCGCGATTAGGAGGTGAAGAATATTCCCTTTTAGGCAATATTCTTACTATTCCTAGACCGCGTTAAACTTGGTCTTTGATAAGCCTAGCCTTCGACAAGCCCCGCCTCATTCAAATAACGCGGTTAAATCAAAATTAAATGATTGCCAAGCTCATTTTTTGTATGGGTGGCGGGCACGGCAGTAGCGAGTAACTCGCCGCAGCTGTTAATAGCATCGATAAAGCCGTCTGCGGTTTTTTTGTTTTTTACCTGAACGATAAAAGCATCGATAATGTTCTGCCATTCTTGGTCAGCAATGTGCTGGCTAATACCTCGGTCGGCAATGATCTCTACGTAGTGCTCCGCTTCAGAAACAAATAATAAAATGCCGGTCTCGCCTTTTGTGTGATGTAAGTTTTGTTCCAGAAATTGCCTTCTGGCAAGATTGGCCGCGCGCCAAAAGCGAACCTTTTTAGGAATAAGTTTTAACATTAGCGGTGGCCAACGAAATACCAGTGCCAGTGATATGAATGTCACTATTTGGATGATTAATATATCCTGAGCTTCAAGCCAGTATTGGCTAAATAAAACTAGACTCGGTATCAGCATTGCAATGATTGCTGCCCAAAGTGTCGGAATATAGCGGTAGTCATCGCTCTGCGCTGCCAGCACAGTGACCAATTCAGCATCTGTTTTCGTTTCGACAGTTTCGACTGCGTCAGCAATTTGCTGTATCTGCTGTTCTGTAAATAAACTCATTACCAACCTCCTGAAGCGCCGCCGCCACCAAAACTACCGCCGCCGCCACTGAATCCGCCGCCAAAGCCACCACTGCGTCCGGAGCCACCTAATCCGCCCAGCATCGCGCCGGTATAGAGCAGACCGCGCCCGCGGCGCCCACCTCGGCCACCGCCACCAAAAAGCGAGCTAAGGACAAAAATGATTAATAAAATAAAGGGAATGGGGTTACCGCTGCGCTTACTAGAGCGAGTTTGTTTTGTCACATAACGCCCACCGAGTGCGTCGATGATTGCGGTTACGCCCTGTTCAATGCCAGCACTAAAATTCCCGCGTTTAAAATTCGGTAGGATAACGGCTTGGATAATATTAGCGCTGGTGGCATCGGTTAAGTCACCTTCAAGGCCATAGCCGACTTCTATCCGTACTTTTCGCTCTTGCTGAGCAACGATAAGTAATACGCCGTTGTTTTTATCTTTCTCGCCTATGCCCCAATGTCGACCGAGTTGGTAGCCGTATTCTTCGATGCTATAGCCTTGCAGATCGGTGACGGTAACGACGACAACTTGATTGCCATCGGCATTGCTGTGAGCGGCTAATTGTTGATTGATCTTAGCCATGCTATTGCGATTTAAAAGCTTGGCATTATCAACAATTTGCCCCGTTAATTTTGGGAAGTCGATGGCTGCCAAGCTATTTTGACTGAAGCTAACAAGAATGAACCATAGCAGGCTGTAAATTATTCCTGCTGGTAGTAGTCGCTGAGTAGGCAGTAATCGCATTAAAAGGTTACCGCAGGTGCTTGATCGGCATTTTCGGTGGTTGCGGTAAAGTTTTCGCGTTTTTCTAAATCGCTATATAAGAAACTGTGCCACAGCTTACCTGGGAAGGTACGGATTTCAGTGTTGAATTGTTCAATCGCCAAAATGTAGTCACGGCGTGCAATAGCAATTCTATTTTCTGTGCCTTCCAGTTGAGATTGCAGAGCTAGAAAGTTTTGATTAGATTTTAAATCAGGGTAGCGTTCTGATACGACCAATAAGCGTTTTAAGGCGCTGCCTAATTGTGACTGGGCCTGTTCAAATTTTGCCAGTGCTTCAGGGTCATTAATAAGGTCTTTATCAACCTGTAGTGTCCCAACTTTTGCTCTGGCTTCAACTACGGCGGTTAATGTGTCTTTTTCTTGTGCGGCGTAACCTTTGACCGTTGCGACAAGATTGGGAATAAGATCCGCTCGACGTTGATATTGGTTCTCTACCTGTGACCAACTGGAATTGACTTTTTCATCCAGTGTCGGAATTGTATTAACACCACAGCTGATTAGTGTGAGTGATAATAAAATCAATAATGAGATGCGTGATAAGTGATTCATAGTTCATTCGTCCTGACTGTGCTCATTAAATAATGATTGTGGCTAAACAGCTTTGTTCAATAGTAAAAATAAAATAGTTTGTGTCTAAAGTGTCAATTTAGCCTGGGGGCCATTGTAGTTTTCGTCCGCCCAATACGTGTAGATGTATGTGGTACACCGTTTGACCGCCATCCTCATTGCAGTTCATTACTAGTCGATAGCCGTTATCGGCTATTCCCTGTGCGGTTGCAATTTGCTTTGCCGTTATTGCTAGTTTGCCGAATAAAGATGCATCTTCAGGTTCAAGATCATTGATCGTGGTGATGTGTTTTTTTGGAATGACTAAAAAATGATTAGGTGCCTGTGGTGCGATATCGTGAAAGGCGATAACGTCATCATCTTGATAAATGATATCTGCAGGTATTGTTTGCTTAGCAATGCTACAAAACAGACATTCCATGATTAACTCCTACTAATTAAAGCAAATAGACAAAAACTTAATAAAGCTCAAGCAAAAAATAAGCTTGCGATAAGTTGGCAAGTATACATGACTGGCATGTGTTTTTTCTAAGGGCCTTTATGTTTGGTTTTGATAATCCTTAATCAGATCAACTAACTTAAGCGCAAACGTATGAGCATCGCCGGGCCAGCGAGCGGAGATGTAGCGCCCATCTTGGACAATAAAGGCAGGGCGGTTATCATCTATTCGATCGCGGGAAAACGCATTAGTCTTCATAGCGTAGTAATTGCTGTTACGGGGTACATTAAGAAAGTCAGAAGGGTCGGCTAGGCTGCGTTTTACCTCTTCTTCGACACTGGCATAGTTGCTTGGCTGCGCAGATTGCGGCTGATAAGTACGGTAATAATTAGCATCCCAAAAGCGAATAAAATATTTGCAGAGCTTCCAGGCCTTAGCCTCAAATGACCAAGGTAATGCGGTTGTTTTTAGTCCATATAAAACTGACTTGTTAGATTTTTCCGAAATCGAACGGGCAGCAAGTACCGCGCCATGGCATATCGAGGCAATAGGCTTTACATTGCTGTGCTCAAAGAAATTAACTACCAGTTGTTGCAGTTCGCTATTTTCTAAATAGGGGCGCATACCCGGTGCATGTCCGCCAGGTAATACTAGGGCATCAAACTGATTGATATCTACGGCATTAAATTTAATGGGATCCAGGAATAGACTGTCTTGTTCCAGTTCTCGGTAAGCTGCACGAGCAAAGCGATCAGCTCGTAATAATAAGCCAATTGCCTTGAGTTTTTTTAAGCCGGGAATAAAGCCCCAGAGATCTAAGCCCTCACCACTGATCATCATTTCATCCGCGTAACCCCGTTGGCCATCTGCGGTAGCGAATACAGTGGTAAAACCGGCGTCACGCAATATTGACCAAGTGATGCTAACCTCGGTAGGGTCGAAATCTTTGTGAGGTATCGGCATTAAAATGGTTGCTGACATAAATCATATCCTCGGACTTATAGGAAGTGTTAGCTTAGCATATAAAAATACAGAGAATTAACACTAGCATGCATAGGTATTGCGTTTAGCTATTATGATTAAAACGCTATGATATAAGCTATATAAATTTTTTGAAACGGACATTACGGATGTTTTATTTATCCCTTGATCAAGGTGGCACATCGAGTAGGGCGCTCGTTTTTGATCGCTTAGGTCAAGTGGTGGCTGAAGTCAAACAAAGTATCTCGACGTCTCGACCTTGTCCGCATTGGGTGGAGCATGATCCCGCAGAGTTAGTATTATCGTTGCAGGAGGTTGCACGGCAGGCGGTAGCGCAGTTGTCTGATGAGCAGCGTCAAACATTAGTGAGTTGCGGCTTAGTTACACAGCGTTCAAGTATCGTGTGCTGGGATCGGCAAACGGGGGAGGTGTTGTCACCAGTAATTAGTTGGCAGGATACTCGTGCGGTCGATGCATTAGCGATAATAAAGGAGCATGAACAGCAGATATATCAAACAACAGGTCTTTATCCTAATGCGCACTTTGGTGCGAGCAAAATTCGCTGGTGTTTGGATAACTTGCCGTTAGTTAAGCAGGCTAAAGAGCGTAATCGATTGGCGATTGCACCGCTGGCAAGTTATTTAGCGTATTCATTATTAGAAGAGCATCCTTATATTGTTGATCCTTCCAATGCCTCTCGTACGTTGTTAATGAATTTAAAGACGGGCGATTGGGATCAAGAACTTTTAAACCTATGGTCAATTGAGAGTGATTGCCTGCCTGCTATCGTTGCTAGCAATCATCATTACGGTCACATGTTTATTGATGGCTTGAATGTACCAATGCATTTGCTCAACGGGGATCAGTCGGCCGCGGCTTTTGCCTACGGTGATCCTCAGCATAAGTCTTGTTATATCAATATGGGCACCGGTGTTTTTATTTATCGATTGAGTGAGCAGTTAACAATAAAAAATAAATTATTAAGCAGTGTTATTTATTGGGATGAAAAGCCACATTATGTCAGAGAAGGTACAGTTAATGGATCGGCATCAGCATTAGAGTGGTATGCAGAAAAAAACAATATCACTAGCTTCGCAGAATCGTTAAGCAATTTTTTCACTAGTGGTGTTGATCAAAGAGCGTGGCCGCTATTTATTAATGGTATTGGTGGTTTAGCTTCGCCTGATTGGCGTGCTGAATTTAAAAGTGATTTTTATCAATATAATGATCGTTGGCAAGGTGTTATAAATATAGATGATTTGACGAAAGAGATCAGTGTGGATGTTAATCATCAATCGAAAATTACAAGATTAGCAGCCATTGCCGAAAGTATTATATTTTTAATAATAAGAAATTTTTATCTTTTAAATGATAATACTTGTAGTGAAATAAGAGTTAGTGGCGGGCTCTCTAACTCAAAAAAATTATGCCAGTGGTTAGCCGATTTAAGTTGCTTGCCTGTGGTTATTACTGAACAGTGTGAGGCGTCTGCGCGAGGTGCTGCTTATTTACTGGCTGACAAACCAAAAGACTGGACAGTATTAGCGACAAAACACTATTCTCCGCAGGAGAATAAAGTATTAGCTGATCGCTATCAGTATTGGCAGGAATTAATGGCTATGGCACTGAAAGATTAACTAATGCTATAGCGAACGGTTTTCTTTAGATTTAATGAGATTGAAAATCTCATTGCGCCATGGTCGCAACAGTTGAAAATTATAGCATCGTAATTATTCATTATTAAGTACTTGTTTATGATCGATGCTAATTAATTCACCAATATTAAATGTCTCAATAAGACTAGCCCCGTCATTAATTAGATTGACGGCCTGCTGGTAATTATCGACTTCATAAATTGCTACCGGATAAGGTATGTTCGATAGTGATTGCATGGCTGGTATTTTTTCAACATCACAGAAAACATAAGTTGGATTAAGCTGTTGCAGCTCAGAACTTATGATTTGTTGCCACTCTAGTAATACGGGAGCAATTTGATTCCAGCCCTTTTTTCTTGCAAGCAATAAAGTATCAATATCAAAACTGATTAAGGTCGCCTGCTTAGCAATAGCTTCTAATGGCGCTAGTATTGTGCTCAGAAACTGCTCTGCACCAAAGGTGCGAATTGATGCGCGTTTTAATTCAACATAGAGATTAACGTCAGGGTATTTTTTTATAAGATCAATACACTGTTGCAATGTGCAAAAAGAAATCCCTTTAAATATTTCACTTAATCGTGATGGTTCGTGGGGGGATAACTGTTGAGTTTGTTGATAGCTTATTTTATGTAGGTCGAGTGCTTCCCCAGTTAAGCGTTGCAATTGTTGGTCATGGCACAAGAGGGGGATTAAATCGTTAGTAAGCTGTATGTCAATTTCAATATGCTTTGCACCGGCAGCAATGGCTTTTTCCAACGCTACTAGGGAGTTTTCAGGATATTTCTTCTGCCAGCCGCGATGAGCTATTAATTTTTTTGAGATTGCTTGATGTTTTTTCATTGGTTGGCTTCATCGCATACAACCATATTGCCACCGGCTTCTTTGGCACGTGATAATAGTTGCTCGGCCTCAGTTAATTGGTGATCTAAATTGTCATGAATGTGATTGGTAATACCTGCGCTAAACGAAATGGTAGTGTCATCATCGTCTATATCAATACTCATGTTAGCTAATAGATCGCGAAATTTATCTAGTAGTGTATAAGCTTGCTCATTATTGAGTCCTGGCATCATCAAATAAAATTTTTCTCCATCAGAGCGAGCGATTAAAAATCGCGAAAAAGCATGCTCTAATTCTTTGGCAAAAAAAGTGAGTATTTCATCGCCTGCTGTGTGGCCATACATGTCATTGAGTTTTTTAAAATAATCAATGCTGATCATTGCTACGGCAAGTGGCGAGTTGTTTTTGTTGGCGGTGTGATGAAGTTGAGTGCCATGATTAAAAAAGTAACGTCGGTTGTGTAGATGGGTGAGGAAGTCATGATTGGCCTCATGCTTTATTTTTTCAATGAGCTCCAGCTCTTCAATATTATGCATGACACGACAATAAAGCTCTTCGTGGTAGAAAGGTTTTTGTAAAAAGTCATTGGCACCATTCTTAATAAATTTTGCAGAGAGCGCGCCTTTACCTTCGCCAGACAAACCAATAATAACCAAATTAGACTTGTCTACATTTTGTCGGATAGTTCGAACAAGTTCAAAGCCATCCATCTCCGGCATATTGTGATCGGTAATTAATAATTTAATATCTGGATTTTGTTGCAGCTCTTCCAGTGCTTCGATACCGTTAGATGCTTCTATAACTTGATAGAGGTGTTTTTCTAATAGAGCTTTAATAAATGTTCTGGTAGGTTTTGAGTCTTCTGTGACTAAAACTTTTATATATTGGTTTTTGTCCAGTCTGTGTATTAATTTGAGTGCGTAATTGTACGAATAGCGACTTTCTTTGATGATATAGTCAACAATGCCTTTATTTAACAGCTCTTCACGTTTTTCATCTTGATAGTTAGCGGTTAAAACAATAGAGGGTATTTGCTTACTGAGAAAAAAGTCTACGGTTTCTCCGTTGGGTGCATCGGGCAAGTTGAGATCGATAATAGCGGCAAATAAATCTGCTTTATGTTGCTCATAAAGTTCTTGGCTTTGAGCAAATGTGCCGGCAAAAACAGGTGAAATATCAGTATGATTTTTAATCAGATGTTTTAGAATTTTGGTGACGGTGGTACTGTCTTCAATAATCAGTATCTTTTTCATTGATTGGCGGCTTCGTTATGAGCGTTTAGCTTGCTTAACACTGTTATTGTTATCTGGTCCGTTAATTCAAGCATAGATTGATTTTTTTGCCAGCATGAGTGCGGTTTAGTGTGTTGTTTGCTGAATAATAGAGTGTGTGCTCTAAGGCTTGGTTTTAGCTGAGGCTTAGATAGCTGTGTGGGTGCCATGATGCGTATGGTAGTGTCGATTAAATACAGAATTTTGTTTGAGCTATATGTGTATCGTAATAAAATGAAATTCATTCATAATACTGGATTATTCAGTTTGTCCGTCTTCATTGGTAGAGCTAATTAACTATGACGCAAAATAAATACGCCACTTATTCAATTAAGCCATTATTGTCTGGTGATGTAGAGATTTCTACTTCAGTGCAAATTCAAGGTTGGGTCCGTAGCCGTAGAGATTCAAAGGCGGGCATCTCTTTTATGGCTGTCCATGATGGCAGTTGTTTTGATGCTATTCAGGCGGTGATCCCTGCTGAATTAGATAATTATACAACTGAGGTAGTAAATGCCGGCGCCGGTTGTTCTGTCATTGTTAAAGGCCTGTTGGTAGCTTCGCAGGGGAAGGGGCAGGCTTTTGAGGTGCAAGCTGATTCGGTTGAGATTGTAGGTTGGGTCGACGATCCAGAAACTTATCCTATTGCTAAAAAACGGCACACGTTTGAGTATTTGCGCAGTGTGGCTCATTTGCGGCCGAGGACAAATACCTTTGGGGCGATTACGCGGGTACGGACGGTATTGGCAAATGCTATCCATAATTATTTTTTCGATCAGGGTTTTCAGTGGATCAATACGCCGATTATCACCGCTAGTGACTGTGAAGGTGCTGGTGAGATGTTTAGGGTGAGCAATTTAGATTTTGCTAACTTGCCTCGAAACGCTGATGGCGGTGTTGATTTTTCAAAAGATTTTTTTGCTGATCAATCGTTTTTAACCGTATCAGGTCAGCTTAATGTTGAGGCTTACTGCTTAGCCTTATCAAAAGTGTACACGTTTGGACCTACTTTCCGTGCTGAAAATTCAAATACCAGTCGTCATCTAGCTGAATTTTGGATGGTCGAACCTGAGATTGCTTTTGCTAATTTAAATGATGATGCTGCGCTAGCGGAAGATTTTTTGAAGTATTTGTTTAAAACAGTATTAGAAAAATGTCCTGATGATTTGGCGTTTTTTAATCAGTTTGTTGATGATACTTGTTTAAACCGATTACAGACAATGGCTGATAATGACTTTGTGAGAATGGATTATTCTGATGCTATTACGATATTGCAAAAATCGGGTAAGAAATTTGAGTACGATATAAAGTGGGGCATTGATCTGCAATCAGAGCACGAGCGTTTTTTATGTGAAGAGCATGTCGGAGCGCCGGTTGTCTTGATGAACTATCCAAAAGATATTAAAGCTTTTTATATGCGTATGAACGATGATGAAAAAACGGTCGCGGCAATGGATGTATTAGCGCCGGGGATTGGTGAGATTATTGGTGGTAGTCAACGCGAAGAAAGAATTGATGTTTTAGATGCTCGTATGGCTGAGCAGGGTTTAGGTGATGACCTGTG
>CALBVI010000462.1 GCA_937969395.1 uncultured Spongiibacteraceae bacterium
CTTAATTAAAATTTCAGGTGCAGATGCACCCGCTGTGACGCCAACCTTGGCGATATTTTCAAACCACGCCTGTTGAAGCTCATCTGCATTATCGACCAAATAAGCCGATTTACCCATTCGCTCAGCCAATTCACGTAAACGATTCGAATTCGATGAGTTTGGCGAACCGACCACCAACACCACATCACATTGGGTTGCTAAATCACGCACCGCATCTTGACGGTTTTGAGTCGCATAACAAATGTCATCTTTACGCGGCCCTTGAATCTCAGGAAATTTCGCCCGTAAAGCATCAATCACTTTTGCAGTATCATCAATTGATAAAGTAGTTTGGGTCACAAAAGCCACGCGCTCAGGATGCTGCACTTGAAGCTCTGCCACGTCTTGCTCATCTTCAACCAAATAAATCGCACCACCATTTTTCAGGTCATATTGCCCCATGGTACCTTCAACTTCAGGATGACCTTTATGACCGATTAAAATGCATTCATGTCCATCCTGTGAAAAGCGTGCCACTTCCATATGTACCTTTGTAACCAAGGGACAAGTCGCATCAAATACTTTTAAACCACGTTGCTTAGCCTCTTCCTGCACAGCTAAAGACACACCGTGCGCACTAAAAATAACAATTGTGTCATCGGGTATTTCATCAAGTTCATCAACAAAAATAGCACCGCGATTACGCAAGTCATCAACTACAAATTTATTATGCACAACTTCATGCCGCACATAAATTGGCGAACCAAAAATCTCTAATGCGCGATTAACAATTTCAATTGCCCTATCAACGCCTGCACAAAACCCACGCGGATTAGCGAGCTTAATTTGAGGACCACTCTCTGCTTTCGACTCACTTTTACTCATCAGCTTTCCGCTTTAATTTCTGACGGTTTAACAGCAACAATATCAACATCAAAAATAATGTTTTTTCCTGCCAAAGGATGATTAAAATCAACCATCACCACATCACCTTCGACAGACTTTATAACACCAGGTAATTCAGATTGACTAGCATCAGCAAAGGAAATCACCAAGCCTTCACTCAATTCCAAATCTGCGGAAAAATGACTGCGATCAAATTGCTGGATATTATTAGGGTTTGGCTGACCAAAGCCCTCTTCTGGCAGGATGGTAAAAGTACTCTTCTCACCTGCGGTCATACCCAACAATTTATTTTCAAACCCCGTTAATAAGCTGCCATCGCCAACAACGAATGTTGCCGGTTCTTTATCGAACGTAGAATCAACTGTCGCGCCATCTTCAAATTTCAGTGAAAAATGCAATGTAACGGAAGACTCTGAACCAATGATCAAATTACTCATATAAAATATAACCTAAACTTTTGGATGCTTTTAAGATTCATGATGACTGTTCTTCAGAACTTTCTGCGGAACCCATCAACATATCTAATATCATAATCGCAGCACCAAGCGTGATTGCTGAATCAGCAATATTAAATGCTGGAAAATAATTATCTTGGTAATGCACAGATATAAAATCGACCACATAACCTAAAGCGACACGATCCCATAAATTTCCGATAGCGCCACCTAAAATAAAGGCCAAACTAGCAGCTAGCCATATTTCTTCACGCTTCAATCGCAACAGCCAAACCAACAACACAATACTAACCACACTCGATATAGCCGTGAAGAACCAACGCTGCCAACCACCCGCGTCACTTAAAAAGCTAAAGGCGGCACCTTTGTTATGTAGCAATGTCAGATCAAAAACAGGCAACACCTCAACAGCACGGCCATAGCTTAGGCCTTGAGTAGCTAAGCCCTTAGTCCACTGATCTAAAACCACCACAGCAACAACTAAGAGCAACCAAAAAATACGTTGTTGCAATAAAGAAAGTTTAGAAAACATTGTTATCACCAAAGTTATGCGAATAAACGCTGCTCACCAGCACCATCCAGGTTCTCAACGCAGCGGCCACACAAGTCATCATGTTCAGCGTGTGTACCAACGTCTTCACGGTGATGCCAGCAGCGTTCGCACTTAGCATGTTCGCTTTGCGTTACCGATATTTCTAAACCATCAACATCACTACTAACCGCATTAGTCGATTCAGCTAACGGCTTAATCACTGCGGTTGAGGTAATCAACACAAACCGCAACTCGTCACCTAGACGTTGTAGCAATTCAGCCAACTCATCATTACAGTACAGCGTCACTTCCGCTTGCAAACTACCACCAACAACACCTTCACCGCGCTTAGCTTCCAATACTTTATTGACGGCTGTTTTAACCGCTAATGCCTTGTGCCAATAAGCTTCACCTAATGGTTCATCATCCGCTAATTTATCTAAGCCTTGATACCACTGGCTCAAGAAAACAGATTCTTCTTTTTCACCGGGAATATGCGCCCACAACTCATCGGCGGTAAAACTTAGGATAGGACTAATCCAACGCACCATACCTCGAATAATATGATACAACGCGGTTTGTGCCGAACGCCTAGCCAAACTATCTGATTGAGTCGTATATTGACGATCTTTAATTACATCCAAATAAAACCCACCCAACTCAATCACGCAAAAGTTATGCAGTTTTTGGTAGATTAAATGAAACTGATAAGACTCATAGGCTGCAATAATTTCATCTTGCAAGCGCGCTGCCGCATCAACTGCCCAGCGGTCTAGCGCCAACATATCTTCATTCGCCACTAAGTGCTCAGCAGGATCAAAACCATCCATATTCGATAATAAAAAGCGAGCCGTATTGCGAATACGACGGTAAGAATCCGCCGTACGCTTAAAGATTTCATCACTGACAGTCATTTCATTACTGTAATCTGTCGCGGCGACCCACAAGCGTAAAATATCAGCGCCTAATGTGTTCATCACTTTTTGTGGTGCAACCACATTACCAACGGACTTAGACATTTTTCGACCATCAGCATCAACAGTAAAGCCATGGGTCAAAACTTCTTTATAAGGCGCACAATCGTTCATCGCGACAGAGGTTAACAATGATGACTGGAACCAACCACGATGCTGATCTGAACCTTCTAAATACATATCCGCAGGATAGTGTAAACCTTCACGGCGGCTCACCACCGACGCATGCGTCACGCCAGAATCGAACCACACATCTAAAGTGTCAGTCACTTTTTCATACTGATCGGCATCATCACCTAGCAAATCAGTTACTTCTAATGCAAACCAGGCTTCAATACCTTTTTCTTCAACCAGCAAAGCAACCTCTTCAATTAGGCGCTGTGTATCAGGATAAAGCTCTGCGGTTTCTTTATGAATCAATAAAGCAATCGGTACACCCCAAGTACGCTGACGAGACACACACCAATCTGGACGACCATTAATCATCGAATCGATTCGCGCCTTACCCCATGAAGGTAACCAATTAACTTTTTCAACTTCTCTAAGCGCACTAGTCAGCAAACCTTTTTGCTGCATACTGATAAACCACTGCGGCGTCGCACGAAAAATAATCGGCGTTTTATGACGCCAGCAATGTGGATAGCTGTGATTAAATACTTCGTGATGCAATAACACCCCGCGCTCTTCTAATAACTCAACAATAACGTTATTAGCTTTTAAAACATGTTGGCCCGCAAAAATCTCGGTCTCTGGCAAATAAACACCATTTGAACCGACAGGGTTATAAACATCCAAACCATACTTCTTACCAACATTAAAATCATCCACACCATGACCGGGGGCGGTATGAACAGCGCCGGTACCCGCATCAGTAGTAACGTGATCGCCCAATAACACCGGTACTTGTCTCTCATAAAACGGGTGCTGTAATAATTGCTTTTCTAACACTTCGCCTTTACAACGACCAGCAACACTAAAAGATTCAACGCCGATTCTCGACATCACCGATTCATATAAGGCTTCGGCTAACAAAACATGTTTAGCTTGATTATTCTGCTCAAAAGCGACGAGCA
>CALBVI010000463.1 GCA_937969395.1 uncultured Spongiibacteraceae bacterium
CAACGCCGGCAGCATCAGCAGTACGCAAACAAGCACCCAAATTGTGCGGATCAGTGACGCCATCAAGAATTAGTAATAGCGGCTCATGCTCTAAACCGTCCAACAACAAGGTTAAATCTCTATCCCGTAATGGCTGCGCAGCTTTGACATCAGCAACGACACCTTGATGGCTGCCCTCTACTTTATTATCAAGTTCTTCGCGAGGCACGACAGTGCAACGCACTCCCATTTGTTGTGCATGTTGCTGTAAATCTTGAATACGTTGGTCGTTGCGACCCTGTTGAAAAAACACTTCGACAATACGTTTAGGCTGTCGTTGCAACAACGCATCGACAGCATGAATACCAAAAACCCAATGCGTCTCACTCACTATTAACTACACCTACTCTCAATTATTTAATTTTTCGTTTACGGGCTGTTTTGACAGCACTAGTATTAGATTCTTTACTTGCTGCACTGCCAGCATTTTTTTTAACGCTAGACTTTTTCGCTTTAGGTTTTTTAATTACCTTATTGGCAGAGGGTTTATTCGCAGAGACCTTATCGGCAGAGGCCTTAGCCTTTTTCTTTTTAGTTGGTTTTTTGCCAGCACCAGCTTTACTGCCCGCTGTTTTTTTCGCTTTAGCTTTACGATCTTCGCTTGCTACCGATTTATCAGCTGTCACTTTTTTCTTACGCGGTTTTTTATCTGACCGCTTAGCTTTAAACTCCCGTCGCTTAGTTCGACTAGATCCTTCAACTAACTCTAAATCAATTTTTTTATCGTCAAGACTCACTCGTGAAACTTGCACAACAGCTTCATCGCCTAACTGAAAACTAGTGCCACTGCGCTCACCCAGTAGCCGCTGCTTAATCGGATCAAAATGATAATAATCTTTATCTAGCGTACTAACGTGAATTAAACCCTCGACATAGACATCGACTAATTCAACAAATAAACCAAAACCAGTAACAGCTGACACAATGCCTTTAAACGTATCTCCCACACGGTCCTGCAGGTATTCACACTTCAACCACGCGACAACATCACGTTTCGCATCATCGGCACGCCGCTCTGTCATCGAGCACTGCTCGCCCAATACTAATAAATCAGGCAATTCATAAGGATAAATAACACTCTTTGCTAATTCACCAGCACCGTCAACTCGCGTTACACTTTTACTCGGCATGTTGCTGCGTACAATATGACGGATAGCTCTGTGCACTAACAAATCAGGGTAACGGCGAATCGGTGAAGTGAAATGACCATAGGCATCATAATTCAAACCAAAATGGCCTAAATTTTCTGGCTGATAAACCGCCTGACGCAATGAACGAAGCATCATTGTTTGAATAATTGGCGCATCAGGACGATCACCTAATTGCGATAATAACTGCTGGTAATGATCAGGTGTTGGTTTAGCCCCTCCGGGTAAATCTAATGCCAACTCGCCGAGAAACTTACGTAAGTTTTCTAACTTTTCTTCTGTCGGACCTTCATGCACACGGAATAACGCAGGTACATTATGTTTTTCTAAAAACTTTGCCGCAGCAACATTCGCCGCCAACATACATTCTTCAATGAGCTTATGTGCATCATTTCTTACCACGGGAATAATGTTTTCTATCTTGCGTTCAGTGCCAAAAATAATCCGTGTTTCTGTCGTTTCAAATTCAATTGCACCACGCTTACTACGCGCTACTCTTAAGACTTTGTAAAGACTATGCAGCTGCTCAATATCTTTTAATACATGCTTATACTCTGTACGTAAATCAGCATGCTCTTCATGCGTAGCATCTAACATCGCACCGACTTTGGTATACGTTAACCTAGCATGTGAATGCATAACGCCTTCAAAAAATTTATAACCGCTAATTTTTCCTGACTGGCTAATCGTCATTTCACAGACCATACACAAACGATCAACTGCCGGCTTTAACGAACACAAACCATTCGATAATGCCTCCGGCAACATCGGCACAACCCGCTCAGGAAAATAAACGGAATTACCACGCACAGTAGCTTCTTTATCGAGCGCACTACCGACTTTTACATAATGCGAAACATCTGCAATCGCCACCCATAGACGCCAACCACCTGAACGTTTGGCTTCACAGTAAACTGCATCATCAAAGTCACGGGCATCTTCGCCATCAATAGTGACAAAAGGTAATTGCCTTAAATCTACGCGATGTAGCTTATCTTCCTCTAAGGGCTCGGCAGATAACGCCTGAGCTTCACGTTCAACACCTTCAGGCCACTCATGAGGAATATTATGAGTGCGAATCGCCACATCAATTTCCATGCCCGGAGCCATGTGATCACCCAAAACATCGACCACTTTACCCGTCGGGAGTTTATGTAATGTAGGTTGGCTCGTAATCTCAACCATGACATATTGATCAAGAACCGCACCGCCAACATCTTCACGATCAACAATGATTCTATGATTAATACGTGCATTATCAGGCGCCACAAATACGACACCTCTCTCGTCACATAAACGACCAACAATCTGCTGGGTGTTACGTGCAAGCACTTCAACAATCATTCCTTCCTGCTTACCACGATGATCAACACCGGTACTACGACACAACACCTCATCACCATCAAACACAGTTTTCATCTGACGATTATTGATATACAAATCATTGCCGCCTTCTAGAGGTGCGACAAAACCAAAGCCATCACGATGGGCGATCACTCTACCCCGCACTAAATCCATTTTTTCTACTAAACCATAGGCACCTTTGCGATTACGCATTAGCTGGCCATCACGCTCCATCGCTTTTAACCGACGACGTAATGCCTCAACATCCTGATACTCTTTTAGCGCTAAAGCCTTAGTTAACTGATTACGATTAAGAGGACCGTCAGCCTTCTCAAGATATTCAAGAATAAATTCACGACTAGGGATAGGTTGATCGTAGTTCTTTGCTTCGCGATCAGCGTGGGGATCGTTATGTGGGCGATCTGCCATAAAATGCATCCGTAATTAGAGCGACACCATGAAGCTCCACTATATTCGCCACATTATAGCTTTATCTGAATAAATATGTTCTTAAGCAGTAATGTTGAAAATCGCCGCTAAAGAATTCAATTGGCTAACAAATTTCGTCTCGTTGTCTTTACTGCTGAACAAGCTCCAACACTGTAA
>CALBVI010000464.1 GCA_937969395.1 uncultured Spongiibacteraceae bacterium
GATTTAGCCAAATTATATAATTAATTATCGCGCCTCTTGTTTGAGTAATAAATCTTCTTTGCTGCTCTGTTGAAGTTCCCTTGTTGTCTCCATGCCTTTCGTCTCCACCTATTGACTTTATTTCTGTGAAAGTGTCATCATCCATATCGATTACACCTACTAGTTCTTCCCACCGCCTTTTTTTCGCATTAGCACTTTGTAGGTTTTTAATAAATCCGATATGGTGGGTCAGTGACTCTAAGGCTCGTCTACAGTAAAAGCCAATATCACGTGGGTATAGTGCGGCTAGCTTCATGTCTCGTATAGCATATCCGATGTACCAAGATTTATCGTTTTTCATTGGATTAATAAAGAATTTATAGTCTGAAAGCCATTGATCGGTCTCATCTTTAGTCGTCTTGATATTTGGATATTCAAACAATATTTCGTTATCGATACTAATCGCCGCAGAGATTGATGCAAAGTAGAAAAACCCAGATGAAAATGCCATTACATCCAGCCAGCCCTGAACCGCGTCATTCACTAAAGCAAGTCTGGAGTTCATATCCATAGGGTGCTCGGTACTCCAAAGCGACGCTATAAACAGATTATTTTTAACTTCGAATTCTACTTTTGCTCTAAAAGTGGGCTGCTCGGGATGCGGCTGGACTAATGAATAAGAAGCCTTATCGATAGAAATTTTGTAGTGGTTTGGGAATAGATGGCCAACAAAAATCTGGCATTCATTCTCTCCATTGTTTTCTCCAGATTTTTTTATACTTTCGATTATTGAAGCGGGAAGGCGTTTATCTACAGGAATTTCATCAAGCATATGTTCATATGCCACCCCTCCTTTTAACTTCATATATAAGCGATTATTAAATAGTTCCGTACTTATGAGGTCCTTCTTAAATCGAGCAGCGTGTGAATTTGAATCCTTTCTGCGATTGGATAGATGCCGTGTAAACAACGGATTCCCACTTGCTAATTCCACAAGTAATCTACTGTCGTCATGAAAAAAATAAGTGATGGTGGAAGTTTCAGGATTCAATTGAATAGTGGAAAAGTTTGGACTTTTTTTTGGCATTTACTAGCACTCCTTGCTTTCGTTCTTACACCTGCGTGGATATCTATTAAAGCCTGCAATCGACTTTGAGCTAAACATATTGAGCCACTTTATCTTCCTAGTAATTTTTAACGGAACTTGCGCGCGGCACACTATATGTCAATTGTATACTGTAATGTCCGTTTCGGGTCAATAGCGACGAAAAAGCCAATTCGATGCCGTTGTCCGCTGTACAGGCAGTTTCGGACATCGCTCAGTATCATGTAAGCAAAAACCAGCAACTGCTACTCTTGAGCAATCATTTATACTGTTTTAATAACAATAGTCCGGTTTTGGCAAAATTTACTGAGAATAGTAAACTGTGATTTCTCATAGACGCTAGTATCATAGACGCTAATAGGCGCTAGAAAATCTAAGCAAAACAGTAATAGCGTATTCAATTCGAGCGAGACCCAGCATTACATAATAGAGACTATATGCATTTATTAGAACTAGGTGAGTGTACTGATAGCGAGTACAAAGATGAGCATATTTGCAGTGCGAATGAATTTCCTAAATTTGATCGTATTGTCCACTGCATATCGACTCATGAAGAAACACAAAATACATGGCAGTTACACGGGATACATTATGCCGACGAGGCTGAAGTTGAAATGGGTGAAGCTGAACATGCTGGCGAGATCACCTATCACAGTATGATCAATATTCGCTTTTGTCCTTTTTGCGGATTGAGTTTAGATCATTAATACATAACGTCAATCACTGTATGTCTTGCACAGACTAACGCTGTTAGTGCCGCTGTTAATAACGCTATAAGAACCGCCATCTATCGACTGCAATAGTTGCTGTAATTTCTCTCTGGGTTGTTTTTGCTGCTCTGACAATAAGCCAAAGCGTAATAAAGTTTTATTTGAGTTCGAAAACTGCTTATCTATATCAGCTAAAGGCCACTGCCTAATTAGAATACCTGCACAGGCAAGCTGATTAAAAATAGCCTCGCCTTTTTTTTGATCGATAAGTACGGATATAAAATAAGGCGTTTGCACAATCTCACATTCAGGAAAGCTTTGTTGTAATAACTGCTGCAATAACTGATGCATCCACTGGCTATTTTCGCTCAGGGTTATGCGCTGCTGTTGCTGCCACTGCGTATTGGTTAATGCACACATAGCAATATACTGTGAAACAGCAGATACCGACCACAAGCCAAGATGCTCGTTAATTCGGTTCAGTAATGCCTCCCCTGCCAACACAAAACCTACACGAATACCTGCAAGCCCAAAAAACTTACCAACAGAGCGGAGTACTATGACATTGGGTAAGTGACTAAACGCGGAGAAACTTTTTTCAGGCGAGCAATCTCTAAAGGCCTCATCGATAATTAACCAGCCATTTCTTTCTTCCAATAATTTTTGCCATTTTTTTAATGCTGGCAAAGCAACATCAGCACCGGTTGGGTTATTGGGATTAATCAGTACGACGCAATCCACTTTATTGTGAACAATAAGTGAGTCTAATTGCTCAGGATTAAATCCATCATAAAAAACAATCTCATGGCCGTGCTTTCGCCACTGCCATAAATGTTCCTGATAACCAACGTCAGGTATAGCAACTCGACAAGGGTTTCTTAGTTGAGGAATGATTTCAATCAACTGCTGACTACCAGCAGCTATTTGCAAGCTTTCAACTTGATAATAATTTCTCGCAGCAGCCAACAAAGTCTCGTTATTAACTTCCGGCAATTGATGAAAGTATGAATCGGGAATAATTGGAATAGGATAAGCACAAGGACTAATACCTGTTGAGAGATCAGTCCATTGTTCTTTATCGACACCAAAAAATTGACTAGCGGCGGCTAAATTTCCGCCATGCTTGCTTTCAAATACAATACGTTTAGATTTTGTCATTTAAGCCTTCAAACCAAGCGTATTAAAGTAATGATAAAAATAATAATTACCCAAAGTACTAAACTCGATTTAATCAATTGCAGACAACGCCGAATATCATCAACACCACACACTGCTCCACAACCTAATGTTGAACGATGATCAGTTTCACCACCATAGATTGCAGCGCCACCTAGCTGAATATTCAAGCTACCTGCCCCTGCAGCCATTACCGGTCCTGCGTTAGGGCTTTTCCAATCGCGCCCTTGCGTCATCCAACAATGCGTGCCTTTAACAAAGTCGCCCAATAACGAATACGTTAACGCGACTAGTCTTGCCGGAATAAAATTAAGTACATCATCTAGCCTCGCGGCGGCCCAACCAAACTGTAAATAACGTTGATTTTTGTAACCCCACATCGCATCCAATGTATTAGACGCGCGATAAACAACAACGCCCGGCAAACCAAAAAGACAAAACCAAAAAATTGCCGCAAAGACACCGTCACTGCCGTTTTCTAACATCGATTCGCAACAGGCAGAGGCAATTTGGGACTGCTGTAATTCAGCGGTATCACGACTCACAATCATCGCCAAGGCTGCGCGAGCTTGTGGCAGATCATTTTCTTCTAGTGCATGGCTAACAGCCAAACCATGCTCAGATAAGCTGCGGGTGGCAATGCAAAAATAGAGAACCACTGAAGACACTAAAATAACAAGCCATGAACTATCGGCAATTAAAAATTGTACGATGAGCGTTAACAACAGGAGTGATGATATGAGTATTGCTACGGCAAATACACCGATCAATTTACCCGCTGTTTGATGCCATAAGCAACGCTCAATCAACTTGGTGATATGACCGAGACCCACAATAGGATGAAATTTTTTCGGCTCACCTAGGTAATAATCTAAAACAATCGCAATAAAAATAATTAACGCTGTCACGTCAGTTTGAACCTTATTCAAAATCATGAATGCTAACATGAAGACAGCTAGATCACATTGAAAGTAGGCTAACAGCATCAGTTTAAATAAGGTAAAATTCGCTGCCTTACTTAAGTGTTAATAATCAGGCCTTAATAAAGAAATGAACGATCAACCTTGGTACATTCTCGGCGCTGGCGCACTAGGTTGTTTGTGGGCAAGCTATTGGCGAAAAATGGGACGTGAAGTTTTTTTAATTTGCCCTTCGTCACGAGAAAAATCCGTTTTAGAACTCGCCAATAATACAGGTAAATTCCAATACAGCATTAATATTTTGACGACCGAACAATTAATGCGCAAGCCGGTAAACATTCAACAACTATTAATCTGTACTAAAGCGCAACACACTGTTGCAGCGGTTAAATCTATTCAGCAATCAATTAACAGCAAGGCCACTGTTTTAGTTGTTCAAAATGGCATGGCAGCGCAGCAACTCCATTCAATATTGCCAAGCCAAAATCTGTATTTCGGTATCACCACTGACGGCGCCTACCGCACTGATCAATTAAGCGTTGTTCACGCCGGTCGAGGCATCACCCATATTAGTCGACACCCCGCTAACATTTTCAACAACACTGACCACGACAGTATTCTCGAACAACTGCCTACTGACGATTTGAACATTCAGCTGTGTGACGATATCGAACAGCGACAGTGGCAAAAACTTGCGATTAATTGTGCAATCAATGGGCTAACTGCTATCCATCAGTGTCGCAACGGTGAGCTTTTAACGATTCCCGCTGCAGTTGTCAGTATGAAATCTATTTGCCAAGAAATCTCTCAACTTCATCAATCCAGCAACACGCCTTTAGAGCATGGGGATTACCTCTACCAACAAATTGAGAGCGCATTGCATGTCACCGCCAATAATTACTCGTCTATGTACCAAGACGTAAAACAAGGCAACAGCACTGAGATTGATTTCATTAATGGCTATATTCTTGAGCAAGCGCGGCAACAAACTATTAGCTGCCCAGAGAACGAGCGCATCGTTAAAGCTGTGAAGGATTTAA